>CAKUFB010000018.1 GCA_934647145.1 uncultured Clostridia bacterium | reverse complement strand
AGAACACGAAATCAGCCGCCATAGATTGAAGCGGCTGATTTCTCCGGTTTTCCGGAATACTCCGGAAAACTCTTGTCGGCATTGCCTCCCCAGGGTCGGCAGTGCCGACAGCCACTTGCTGCCGCCGGACAGAACACGAAATCAGCCGCCATAGATTAAAGCGGCTGATTTCTCCGGTATTCCGGAATTCTCCGGAAAACTCTTGTCGGAATTGCCTCCCCGGTGTCGGCAGGGCCGACAGCTGGTTGCTGCCGCGGGACAGAACACGAAATCAGCCGCCATAGATTAAAGCGGCTGATTTCTCCGGTTTTCCGGAATTCTCCGGAAAATTCTTGTCGGCATTGCCTCCCCCGGGCAGTGCCCGGTTCCACCTGCTGCCGCGCATTCTATCGACGACTATCGGCCGCCATAGATTGGAGCGGCCGAAGTCTGCGAAAGAACCCCACCGCCTGCGCTGCAGGCACCTCCCCTTTCAGGGGAGGCACGGTCGGCGCGGTCAGGGCTCTCCTGAAAGGGGAGCTGTCGCTGAAAGCGACAGAGGGGTTCGGGGCGGCAGGGCACTCCGCCTGCTTCGCAGGCACATCCCCTTTCAGGGGAGGCTTGACACTGCCCACGCTGCATTCGGGGAATCACATATCACAATGGTTTTATTTTGCGCGGATCAAAGTGCTTTCAGGGAGGGGAGAGGCCAAGGAGCCTTGAGACCTCGCTTCCGTATACTGGAACCACCTTGCGTTTTGTTTGGCGGCAGCAAGTGGGTTCGGGCACTGCCCGGCAGAAAGGCGGCCTCCCCAACGTTCCCTCGTTCCCCGTCACTGCATGTCGAGGGAGTCGGCCATGCGGTAGCCCACGCCGACCTCGGTGAAGATATAGGCGGGCTCGTCGGGGTTCGGCTCGATTTTGCGGCGGATATTGGCCATATGGACGCGCAGGATTTTGTTGTCGCGGGTGGCGTAGGGCCCCCAGAGCTCGCGCAGCAGCGCCTTGTAGGTGACGACCTGGCCGGAGTGCTGGCCGAGCAGGGCGACGATCTTGAACTCGTTGGGGGTGAGTCCGGTGTCTTTGCCTGCGAGGAAGACGCGGTGCCTGCGGTAGTCGATGGTCAGCTCGCCCACGCGGTACACGCCGCTCAGGGCGATGCTGTCGTTGTCGCGGGCGGTGCGCGTGTGGCGCAGGGCGGTGCGGATGCGCGCCATGAGCTCGATCGTGCCGAAGGGCTTGATGAGGTAATCGTCCGCGCCCAGGTCGAGCGCGTAGGCCTTATCTTCCTCGGTGCTGCGGGCGGAGATGACGATGATGGGGGTTTTTGTCCAGCTTCGGACGCTCTCGATGATGCGGTTGCCGTCCATGTCGGGCAGACCCAGATCCAGCAGGATGCAGTCCGGACAGTGCGAGGAGATGATCTCGAGCGCCTGCTGGCCGGTTGAGGTGAGCAGCACCTCGTAGCCGTTGGCGGTCAGGGTGGTTTTCAGGAACTTGCAGATGCCCGCGTCGTCCTCGATCACCAGCACCTTGCAATCGGTTTCACTGTGCATTTTCTTCCTCCTCACAAGGCAGCCAGAAGCGGACGCCGCCGCCCCCGCCCTGGACGTTGTAGGCCGTGATTTCGCCGTGATGGGCATGCAGTATCGAGCGGCACACGCTCAGGCCGATCCCCATGCTGCGGCGCTCGCCGGAGGCCGCGGTGTCGGGCGCCATGCGCCCCTCGAAGACGTGCGGCAGCTGATCGGGCGGAAAGCCTGCGCCGTTGTCCTCGACGCAAACCAGGGCGCGGCCGCCCTGCTGGGCGATGGAGACGCGGATCTGGTCGGCGGAGGGGGCGTGCTGCGCGACGTTTTCGAACAGGTTGACCAGCACCTGCTCGATCAGCACCGCGTCCATGGGCACCAGCAGGATCTGCTCCGGCCGGGAGACGGATACGCTGATTTCCGGGTAATTTCTGCGGAATTTGACGATGGCGCTGCCCACGATTTCCTCCAGCACCTCGCTCTCGGTGCGCAGACGCACGTCCGAGCCGGAGAACTTGGTCAGCGACAGGATGTTCTCGGTCACGCGGATCAGCCAGCGCGCGTCCTTGTTGATTTCGCGCAGCAGGTCGCGGCGGGTTTCCTCGCCCAGCTCGTTTTCAAGCAGTGTGGAGCTGGCGCCCAGGATGGAGGAGAGCGGCGTGCGCAGGTCGTGCGACACGGAGCGCAGCAGGTTGGCGCGCATCGTTTCGGCCTCGATTTCATAGCGCAGGCGCTCCTGCCGCTTGATCTGCGTGGTCAGCGTGCTGATGATGACCGACACGAGCAGCATGACGGTGAAGGTCAGCGGATAGCCGGAGAGCGTCAGGTCGAACTCGCCGAAGGGATAGGTGAACAGGTAGTTGACGCAGACGACGCCGCACACCGTGGCCAGTATGCCGTAGACATAGCCGGTCGTCAGCCGCGCGATCAGCGCCACCGCCAGGATGAACACCGGCGCGGCGAACGGGTTGTTGTCGTTGTGTACCTGGGCGAGCAGCGACGTGACCGCCACCGTCGCGCCGAAGATGCCTGCCGTGACCAGGCTGTCCCGCAGGACGCGCCTGATTCGTTCACGATTCGTAGCGATCGCCTCCTTTCCTGTATACTGATTATACCACAGCCCGCCCCGCGCTTCACTGTGATTTTTAGATGAAGCCGCATTCTTTCCGGAAAATTAGCGGCAAAACAGTATATAATGCGGATAAATTGGGAATGTACGGAGGGAGTGAAACGCAATGTCGGAAGCGTATAAGAGCGCGCGCAAGGAGTTTATCAACTGCCTGTGCCTGTCGATCATGGGACTGGGTGTGCCGGTCGTGATCGCGTTCAGGGAATGGTGGCCCATCATGAAGGCTGAAAAGGCCGCGAAGTAATCGGAAAAGCGACAAAGAACCCGCTCCGGACGCTCGTCCGGGGCGGGCTTTTCGCGTCTGAACGCCTTGAATCGCCGCTCACCTGGGGGAGAGGTAGGAGAGCATGATGTCGATGGTCTGCTTTTTGCGCGTCTGCTGCACGGCCGGGTCGTTCAGGTCGCAGCCGGTCAGCTGGGAGAGCGTGTAGCGGTTGGAGAAGTTGCAAAAGCAGATGGTGATCATGGTCAGCACGGTCTGCTGTTCGTCGATGTCGGCGCGGAACACGCCCTCGCCGCAGCTTTTGCGGATGCGCGCGGCCAGCTCGCTGAGCGTCCTGCGGGCGATGCACTCGCGGGGCAGCTGCCGGAGAAACTGGCCCTGCATCAGGTTCTCGCTCATCAGGATGTTCACGAACGAGGGGTTCTGCTCGAGAAAGTCATAGTACGCGCCGATCAGCTCGGCAATCAGCTCCGCGCCCTCGAGATTGCGCTCCAGCAGGCGGCACTCGACCTCCTCCATCCGGCGGTACATGTTCAGCAGCACCTGGCGATACAGCTCCTCCTTGCTGCCGAAATAGATGTAGAGCATGTTCTTGTTCAGGCCGGACTGCTGGGCGATCGCGTCGATTCGCGCGCCGTAGAAGCCCTTTTCGCCAAACTGCTGCTCGGCGGCGGCGAGGATATCCTGCCTGGAGCGTTCCGCGTTGCGTCCGCGCTTTTCCTGCATGGCAAAGTCTCCTTTATAGCGATTATTCACTCATGATAGCAGAAACAGGCAAAGATTCCAAGCACATTCCTGTTGATTATAGGCTATTTTCTCCAGCCTTCACCGCAGGAGACGGCGAAGGCGGTCATCCAGGCCGCGCACAGCGGCAGGCAGTCCTCGTCCATGCGGAAGCGCCCGTTGTGGTGCGCGAAGGCGGTCTGCTTCGCCTCGTCGGCAATGCCCACCTGCGCGTAGCAGTAGGGCGCGATCGCGCCGTAGTTGGCAAAGTTGTCGCCCAGCATCAGGGTCTTCTGCGGGCCGATTTTGTCCTCGGGCACCAGCTCCCTCGCGCAGGCGAGCGCCAGCGCGGCGGCGCGCTCGTCGTTCTTCACCGCGTCGCTGACCCGGATGTTCTCGATCTGCGCGGCGCAGCCGAACATGGCGGCGGTCGCTTCGGTGATCTCGCGCAGGCGCGTCTCGACCAGACTGCGGGTTTCCTCGTTCAGGGTGCGGATGGTGCCCCTGATCTCGGCCTCCTGGGCGATGACGTTGCCCACCAGGCCGGAGTGGAAGCTGCCGATGGTCAGCACCGCCGGCTCCATCGGGGAGAGCGAGCGCGACACGATCGACTGAAGCGACGTGACCAGCGAGGCGCCGGCAAGGAGCGCGTCATGGCACTTTTCGGGCGTCGCGCCGTGCCCGCCCCGGCCGGTCAGGCGAATGGAAAACATGTTGACCGCGGCGCTGGTGACGATCGGGGAGACGTGCAGCGTGCCCGAGGCGAAGGGGCTCCACACGTGAATGGCGAAAAACACGTCCACGTCGCTGACCAGCCCGGTCGCGATCACCTCGTCCGAGCCGTCCTCGCCCTCCTCGGCGGGCTGGAAGATCACCTTGACCCGGCCGCGCCAGCAGCCCATGTGCTCCTTCAGCAGCCTGAGCGCGCCCAGGCCGGTGGTCATGTGCGCGTCGTGGCCGCAGGCGTGCATCACGCCCGGGTTCTCCGAGGCGTAGGGCAGGCCGGTTTCCTCCTGCACGGGCAGCGCGTCCGTGTCGCACCGGAGGCCTACGCACGGGCCGGGCAGATTGCTGTCCAGCACCGCGATCGTGATGTTGTCCGCCGGGGCCAGGTACGACACCCCCAGCCTGTCCAGCTCCGCGCGCAGCAGGCGGTTCGTGCCCGCCTCCCTGTGCGCTACCTCCGGATGCCGGTGCAGCAGCCGATACGTCTCGGTCAGGTATGGCGCAATGCCCTGCGCCGCCCTGAGGATCTCTTTTGTCTCAAACATATTCTTCCTCCTTTTGGGGGACGGGGGAACGATCGAGAGGCGGCCTTTCTGAGAAAGGCCCCTCTCGAGCTCTCCCGGAAAGCACTTGCAAGAATAACTGGAGAACTTTGAACCAACGTGGTTCTTGCCTGTGATGTGGGAAACATCTGGAAAGAAGGGCTTACCTCCCAAAACATGCCGTTCGGGGAACCGCATTGCTCTTTTGATTTACTGCACCCACGTGTCATTCGGGGAATCACCTTGCTATGAGCCAATCCGTTGAGTGGATCATAGTGCTTTTCGTGAGGGGTCTGGGGAGAGGCTTTTCTCAGAAAAGCCGTCTCCCCAGCGTCTCCTCCAGCCACTGACGGGCGAGACGGGCGTGGCCGTCCGGGGTGGGGTGAATGCCGTCGAGGGTATCCTCGGGGCGAAGGTCAGGCACGAGGAAAAGGTCTGCGTAGCGGGCGGCGAGGCCGCGGGTGGTTTGCCTGAGCCAGGTGAGGCGGGGCGCGTAGGCGTTTTTGTAGAGCTCGCCGTCGAAGGCGTAGGGCTCGAGCACGACCAGGCGCGCGCCGGAAGCCCTGACCGAGGCGAACATTTCCTCGAGCTGGCGGGCGAGCAGGGGCTGGTCGAAGGGGTGGTTTTCGTGGCGGTAGGAGTAGTTCACGTCGTTCACGCCGGCCAGAAAGGTCACGAGCGAGGGCTGCAGGGCGAGGCAGTCGGCCTGCCAGCGGTCGTAAATCTGGCCGATGCACTGGCCTGCGATGCCTCGGTTGTAGAAGCGCCAGTCGGGGTGCGCCTCGCGCAGGGCGGAAACGCACTTCGCCGCGTAGCCCTGGCCGAATTCGCTGACGGTGGGGTAGGTGCGGCCGCAGTCGGTGATGCTGTCGCCGATGAAGACGATTCCGGGACTAAGGCTCGACGCGTCCACGCTCATCCCTCCTGCTGCGCTCGAAGTAGTCGTCCATGAGCTCAATGCCGAACTCGCGCACCACATCCATCGCGCTGAACTCGTCGGTCTCGCTGGTCAGCAGCACCGCGCCGGTCTTGCCCGGGTCGTGGATGCGGATTTTCGCGCCGTACTTCTCGCGCGCGGCCTGAAAGCGCTCCCAGTTGAAGTCCAGGTAGCACACCGCGTAGTCCAGGTTGACGCGGGCGGTGACGTAGTGATAGTAGCAGGTGCTTTTCGCCAGCACCTCGCCCACCGGCGAAATGACCCGCGCCTCCTGATTGCGCACGGCGCAGGCGAAGTAGCTGCGGCAGTCGTACGCCCACTCGAGCTGGTGAAAGTCGCCGTGATAGTTCGAGGAGAACAGCAGCAGCTCCGGCCTTTTGGCCATGTACTTTTCGCGCAGCTCGTAGAAGTTCAGGTCAAAGCAGATCGCGCAGCCGACCCTGCCGAAGTCCAGCTCGGAAACCACCGCGTCCCGGCCGCAGAGCATCGGGTGCGGGCCGTCCAGCGGGCCTTCGCTCACCACCAGGTGATTCTTGTTGTAGATTCCCTCGACCCGGCCCGTGCGGCCGATGAGCTGCGTCGAGTTTCGAAAGTACCCGTCCTCGGCCTGACGCACCGCCGAATAGGCGATATAGCAGCGGTTCTCCCGCGCAATGTCCGCGAAATAGTCGCGCATCCGGTCGCCGCGCGCGTCGTAATACGCCCGGTTCTGCTCCGCAGACAGGTTCGCGTAGCGGTCGCAGACCTCCGGAAGCAGGATCAGATCGGGCTTCTCGGGCAGCACCGCGTCGATCTCGGCGCGCCACAAGGCCATCATCCGCTCGATCAGCTGCTCGTTCGTCATGCCCGCCGGGGCTTCCCACCAGGGCGGCGCAATCGCTGTCAATGTAATGTATCGCATATGAAACCTCCTTTTTGGGGAAAACGTTCGAGAGGCGGCCTTTCTGAGAAAGGCCCCTCTCGAGCTCTCCCGGAAAGCACTATGATCCACGAAATAATGTACTAATAGAAGTGCGGTTCCCCGAATGAAAGGTTTTGGGTAGAGCGTTCCTACTCGATCGTTTTTGAACATTACAGGCAAGAATCACGCTTTTACAGAGGTTTTGGCCTGTTCTTGCAAGTGTTTTCCGGGTGAGGTCTGGGGAGGCGCCTTTTTCAAAAAGGCGGCCTCCCCAGCGTTCCCCTAAAAGCCGTCTCCCCAGCGTTCCCTTCGTCACCCCTCGTTCGCCAGGAACTCGGCGGCGAAGGCGTCGTCGTTCAGGTGGGGGTACATGGAATAGACGCGGGTGATTTCGTCGGCCTGGCCGGGGGAGAGCGCTTCGTCGGGGTCGAGGCACCAGACGCCCTTCATCAGGCCCTGGCGGCGGAGCACCTCATGGATGCCCGCGATGCAGCCTGCGAAGCTGTTGGCTGTGTCGAAGAAGGCGCTGTTCGCGTCGGTGACCTGGGCGGCGAGGGTGAGGAGGGCCGGGTCGAGGGGCGCGGCCGGGTCGAGCGCGCGGAGCCTGCGGAAGATATGCACGGCGGTGTGCGTCCAGACGGCCCAGTGGCCCAGCAGGCCGCCCCGGGTGCGCACGCGGCGGACACGCTCTCCGTCCTGGAAGCGGTATTCGGTCAGCAGGTCGATGACGATGCTGTCGTCGTTGCCGGTGTACAGCGCCACGTCGCGGCCGGAGAAGGCGATGGCGCGCGCCACGTCGATGGTCAGGTAGCGGTTGAAGGCGGCGCACTTGACCGCGGCCACACCCGGAATGGCGCAGACGGCCTGCCAGTAGGCGTAGGAGAACACGCGGCCGCCGACCGCGGGCTGCAGGTAGAAGCCGATCACGTCGATCACATCTGCGACCTGGCGGGTGCGCTCGATCAGGTAGTCCTCGCTTCGGTCGTTCAGACCGCCGGGACTGAGCAGCGCCGCGTCGTAGCCCAGAGAGCGGGCGAGCTTCGCCTCGGCCACGGCCTGCTCGGTCGGGCCGCACACGCCGGCGACGGCCAGGATTTCGCGGCCGGTCTTCGCGCGACAGGCGCTGATCTCGTTGATGGCGACGCGCAGCACCGTCTCGAAGAGGTTGATCTTCGGGTCGCGGATGGCAAACTGGGTGGTATGCACCGCGGCGGCGACGCCGTCCACGCCCGCGGCCAGGTAATAGCGGATCAGCCGTCGCTGACCGGCCTCGTCAAAGCGGCGGTTTTCGTCCAGCACCAGCGGCATGGCGGGGATGAACGCGCCGTCCAGCAGCAGCTTTTTCGCCTCGGAACGCATCAGAATTTCCCCTTTCTCTCTTCGAAGTGGGTGGGCTTGTCCAGGTGCCGGCCGCCGGCGAGCAGCCATTTGGCCTGCATCTCGATCATGTCGTCGACGAGCTTGTCCGGCCGGCCGAACAGCTCCATGCAGCGGGAAGCGTCGCTCAAGAGGGCCAGCTCGTTTTCCGTGCCGGTGAAGGTGACCTCGCGGCCCAGCGCCTTCGCCAGGCGGGTGGCGGCCTCGCGCACGGTGTAGGTTTCGGGGCCGGTGACGTTCAGGTAGACCGGCGGGTTGTCGGCCAGCAGAAGCGAGCGGATGGCCGCCTCGTTGGCGTAGCGCTGCCAGACGCAGTTGAACGAGGGCGTAGCGACCGAGACCGGCTTGCCTGCCAGAATGGGGCAGGCAAGGTCATAGAGCACGCCGTAGCGCAGGTCGACGGCGTAGTTGAGCCGGTAGATCAGCACCTTCGCGCCGTAGTGGCGGGCGGCGTACTCGAACATGCGCTCGCGGCCCAGAGAGCTCATGGCGTACTCGCCGACGGGGGAGGGGGCGACGGCCTCATTGCAGCCCGGCCCCTTCGCGTCGGAGAAGGGATAGACGTTGCCGGTCGAGAAGACCACGTAGCGCGCCGCGCCGAAGTGCCGCGTGACCATGGCGGGCACGTCCACGTTCATTTTCCAGGTTTCGCAGGCGTTGCCGTCGGTGCCGAACTTGCGTCCGGCCATAAAGATGATGTTGGGCACCCGGGGCAGGGCGGCGATCTGCGCCGCGTCGGTCAGGTCGCAGGAGATCGTCTCGACCTGCTCGCGCTCGAGCAGCGACACCACAAAGGGATCGGTGAAGCGGGAGACAGCGTATACCTTGCGGGAAACGCCGCTCTTTGTGCAGGCGCGCCGCAGCATGACCGACAGCGTGGGGCCTACCTTGCCGCCCGCGCCCAGGATCATAATATCGCCCTCGAGCCTTTTCAGATCCTCGATGAGCGCCTCACTCGGCGTGGAGAGCTCCTCGTCCAGCCATTCTTCAGTCCACATTTCCATTGCTGACAGTTCCTCCGGTATTGTATTTTTGTGTTAACCCTTGATCGAGCCGATCATGACGCCCTTGACGAAGTACTTCTGCACAAAGGGGTAGACCAGCATGACGGGCACCATGGTGACCACGATGACCGCGTTTTTGACCGCGGTGGGGGTAAGAGCCGTGGTTTCGACCGTCATCTGAGCGGTCATGTTTTCCGAGTCCTCCAGCAGCATGCTGCGCAGCACCAGCTGCAGCGGGAATTTCTCGCTGGAGTTGAGGTAGATCATGGGCACAAAGTAGCTGTTCCAGTGCCCCATGAAGAAGAACATGCCGATCGAGGCGATCGAAGCCTTGGACAGCGGGATGGCGATCTGCCAGAGAATGCGGTATTCGCTCGCGCCGTCCAGGTAGGCCGACTCGAACAGGCTCTGGGGCAGCGAACGGAAGAAGCTGACCATGATCAGCATCTCCATCGTCCAGATGGCGTTGGGCAGCACCAGCGACCATACGCTGTTGAGGAGCTTCAGATCCTTGACCAGCAGGAAGGTGGGAATCGTGCCGCCGCTGAAGAACATGGTGAACATGATCAGCTTCAGGAAGACGTTTCGACCCACCAGCTGGCTCTTGGACAGGGGATAGGCCATCACCAGCGTCATGACGAGGTTGATGGACACGCCCAGCACGGTGTAATAGACGGTGTTGAGGAAGGCGCGGGGCACCTTCTGATTCTGAAGCAGGTAGGCGTAGGATTCCAGATTGAAGCCGCGCGGCAGCACCAGCACCTTGTTGGCCATGACGTTGTAGGTGTCCGAGAAGGACACGGCGATCGTGTGCAGCAGGGGATAGAGGATGCTGACGGAGATCAGGATCAGAACCAGATGGACGACCGCGTCGAACAGGCCGAACCTTTCCCTCATGCCGGACGTGCCCCGGATTTGTTTCTTGCTCATGCTCGCCCCTCCTTACCACAGGCTCTCGCCGGTAATCCTGCGGGAGGCCGTGTTGGCCGCCAGCAGCACGATCACCGCGATCACCGATTCGAACAGTCCCACCGCCGTGGCGAAGGAGAAGTTCTTCTTGACCAGACCGATGCGGTAGACGTAGGTCGAGAAGATGTCGGCCACCTCATAGGTCATGGAGTTGTACAGCAGCAGCGCCTTGTCCGGGCCGATGCGCATGATGTTGCCGCAGTTCAGCAGGAACATGGTGACGATCGTGGGCAGGATGGAGGGCAGCGTGATGTACCAGATCATCCTGACGCGGGTGCAGCCGTCGATGCGCGCCGCCTCGTAGAGCTGCTGATCCACGCCGGCCAGCGCCGCCAGGTACACAATCGCGCCCGAGCCCAGCCCGGCCCATACGCCTGATAGGATATAGATAAACCGATACCACTCGGGGCGAACCAGGAAATGAATCGTCTGGCCGCCCATCGCGGTGATCACTCGGTTGATCAGGCCGCTTGAAACGGAGAACAGCTCCCGGAAGATGGAGCAGATGACGACCAGGGAAAGGAAATACGGCAGATAGGAAATGGTCTGATAGAGCTTTTTGACCGCGTTGGCGCGCACCTCGTTGAGGATCAGCGCGAAGAGTATGGGGGTCGGGAAACCAAAGACCATCGACCAGAAACCAAGGATCAATGTGTTTTTGAAGAGCTTGAAGAACTCGGAGCTATTGAAGAACTGCTGAAAATACATCGTGCCCACCCACGGGCTCTTGGCAACGCCCAGGAAGGGGGAGTACTTTTTGAAGGCGATGACGATGCCGTACATCGGCCCATAGCGGAAGATCGCGTAGAACAGCAGGCCGGGAATCAGCAGGATAAGCAGCTGATGATCGCGGCGGATGCGCTGCCAAAGCGTCTTTTTCTTGGTCGCCTGCATGGTGTTTCCTCCTCGTTTTGATAAAAGACGGGCGGACGCCGTGCAACGTCCGCGCCGTCAGAGGGATATGGTTTACTTGTTCAGGATGGCGAGAAGCGCATCGCCGTAATCCTTCATCGCGGTCTCGACCCAGGCGTTCCACTCGGCGTCGCCATAGGAGGCGGTCATGATGTAGTTGCCGGCGAAGGTGCTCATCTTGTCAGCCAGCTCGGTACGCAGCGTGGTGAAGGTATCGTTGTCCGTATCGCTGATCTTCTGCGCGGGAGCCATCTTGTTGTAGCCGCACTCATTGTTGATCAGATCCTGAGCGTACTGCTCGTCCTCGGTGAAGGCGTAGTACACGCTGCGATGGTCGGGCTTGAGGTAGGTGCAGTTGGTCCACATGCCGAAGGTCTGCTCCAGGGACTCGATACCCACGATGCCTTCGATGGCGGGATAGACCGGCTTGCCGTTCTCGTCGAAGGTGAAGTTTTCGCCCTCCACGCCGATGGTGCTCAGTTCGCTGCCGAAGTCACTGTACATGAAGTCGACGAACCTGATGGCCGCATCGGTGTTGGCGTTGTTGGCGATTTCCCAGCCCCAGGGGTCGAAGGGAGCCAGCTGCTGGTTCTTGCCGTTGCCGATCGGGCGACCGTACACCAGGTCGAAATCAGGATCGTTCTTCTTTCCTTCCGGCTCGAGCATACCCATGCGGCCGATCCAGTCGTTCATGATGAAGTTCTTGTCATTGAGCTGCTTGGCGTTCCAGGCATCCAGAGAGTCGGTCAGGAACTCGGGATCCAGCAGGCCCTCGTTATACATGGTCTTGAGCATGTCCAGCATCTCACGGAAGCCATCGCTGGTCGCGCCGATGTACCACTCGTTCTTGTCGTAGTCATACGCTTCGGGCAGGTTGTTCACATCAAAGTAGGAGGCCCAGCGGGAGTAGATGCCGGAGCCGTTCTTGCTGCCATAGGGGTAGGAATCCGGATAGGCTTCCTTAATCTTGCGGCAGGCGGCCAGGAAGCTCTCGGTGTCGGTCCAGGGCTCGATGTCCAGCTTTTTGAACACGTCGGCGCGGTACATGAAGCCGTGGTTGACGTCGCGGTTGAGTTTGTAGATCGGGTAGGAGTAGTTCCTGCCGGATTCGTCGGCATACCACTTCAGGCGCTCGTTGTTCTCCGCGTTATCATAGAAGATGTGCTTGAAATTGGGGGTGACGTCGAGGTAATCGTCCACGCAGGCGAACGCGCCCTGCGGGCCGTAGGTGTTCATCTCGGAGACGGAGAAGCCGCCGCAGATGATGTCCGGCAGATCGGTGCTGGCCAGGTAGGTGGACAGCTTCTGAGCAAACACGTCAGTGGTGAAGGCCAGGGGGACGATCTGGATGCCAGTATACTCCTTATACTTCTGGAAAATCCACTCATCCTGGTTGTGCTCGAACTGGGAAAGGTAGAACATGGTCAGCGTGGTGTCCTTGTCCACCAGGGGCAGGGTCAGGCCGCCCAGGCGGTCTTCCTCGGCGAAGGCGAAGCTGGTCAACAGCAGCGCCAGCGCGCAGATGAGAGCGAAAATCTTCTTCATGCGGGTATCCTCCTCATCAATGATAGATGTATTTGCTTGAGCCCCGTGCACGTCGGGACCTAAACACAATAGGAACTTTGCAGGCAAGAACAGCGTTAATTAAGAAGGTAATGGCTGTCTTGCAACTGCTTTTCGAGAGGGGTCTGGGGAGAGGCTTTTCTCAGAAAAGCCGTCTCCCTAGCGCGTCATGCGGCGCATGGCGTCCTCAGGAATGTCGAGCGGGGTGGCCTCGCCCTTGAGCGCGGCGGGCAGGCAGGTGAGCAGCGACTGGGTGACGAACGGCCGCCGGTCGATCGTCGGCCCGCCCATGTGCGGGATGAGCAGCGCGTTGTCCAGGCCGCGCAGGGGACTGTCCGCGGGCAGGGGCTCCTGCTCGTATACGTCCAGCGCCGCGCGGAAGCGGCCTTCCCGCAGCATGCGCGCCATGACCGGCTCGTCGATGATTGCGCCGCGCGCCGTGTTGATGAGCAGACTGTCCGGATGGAGCAGACTGAGCAGGCACTCGTCGATCGCGTGACAGGTTTCGGGCGTTTTCGCCCAGTGAAGCGACACGATCTTGCAGGCGGAGAAGACCTCCTCCAGAGTAGCCTTGCGCGCGCCGTAGGAGGCGGCCTCCTCGTCGGTCACGTGATCCGCGCCCGCGATCAGCAGCTCGCACCCGAACGCCCTGAGCAGGCGCGCCGCGTGCCGGGCCACCGCGCCGAAGCCCACCAGGCCGACTCGCTGGTCAAGCAGACCCTCGTTATACCAGCCGGGACGCACCCAGCCCTCCTGCTGCACCTGATTGACGAACTGCGGGATGCGCCGCAGCGAGGCGAGCGCGTAGCACACCACGCTCTCGGCCACCGAGCGCGCGTACAGGTCGTTGCCGCTGAGCACACGGATTCCACGCCGGTAGGCCGCGTCGTCCACGACGGGCGCGACGCTGCCGCCGGTGTAGGCGATGGCCTTGAGCCGGGGCGCGCGGTCGAGCACCTGCTGCGTATACCTGGCGCTGCCCCAGCCGGGCAGCACAATATCTATGTCCGAAAGACGGCCGGCCAGCTCGTCGGCGGTCAGGTCGTGGCCGGTCTCGTTCCAGACGACCTCGTATTCGGACTCCATGCGCGCCCGAACCGTGGGGGGAATGAATGTGTCGCGAACCGGGCCGCCGGGGATGGTGACAAACAGCTTCATGGCGTTTCACCTCATTGTATGTTATGAACCGTTCAGTTAGTACCGTATGGTTAGTATACAGGCCAGCCGTCATCTTGTCAATAGAATTGGGGCAACTTCACATAAATGTAATAAAATCAGGGGCAGGCGGCGAACTGTTCTGCCTGAAAAAGTAGTAGAAGAGCATAGCCGTCACCAGTTCGCGCTGGATGGCGGCTTTGCTTTTACAGACGTCGGTGCGGAATGTTTTATCTGAAGAAATGTAGGGAAAGGGTGTTGACAGCGCGGGAGCGTGGTGATATAATGATGGCAGGAAGGGATGACGCTTTTGGAGAGGCTCTTCCCCTCTGATTATTGTAAATCAAAAAGGCATAGCCGTCACCAGTTCGCGCTGGATGGCGGCTTTGCTTTTAGTGTTTCTTCTTGTTCCCGATGTTGCGACCAAAGCTGATCGCCTTGAGTACAAGAGAGGCAATCATTATGACCACAGAGATGATCTCGAAGTCAGTCATGATCTCACCTCCTTTGCTTTTGTAGAGCGTCAGAGGTGAAAAGCCAAGCGCCATCTGTTTCCTTCCTGCCAACGAGGGCATTATACCACGGATGAAGGTATTCGTCAATGACGTTTCTTCGAACAACAGGATTCGCGCGCCTTGACAGGAGCGCCTGAAAGCCGTATAATGCTCAAAGAGACGCATCGGGAGGATGGATTATATGAAGGAAAAGCTGCTGGCGCTGTGGAGGAACCCCAGCCTGAGCGGACTGGTTCAGTTTATCAAGTTCGGGCTGGTGGGGGTGAGCAACACGCTCATCTCTTTCGCTGTCAAGTATGGCTGTTATTACTGGCTGTTTGCCTCGCTTGCCGAGCGGCCGCGCATAATCTGGGCCGACGTGCTGGCGTTCGTGATCAGCGTGACCAACTCATACTACTGGAACAACCGCTTCGTGTTCCGCGGGGGAGAGAAGCTGGGCTGGCGCACGCACCTGAAGACGTACCTGAAGACGTACCTGAAGACCGTCGCCTGCTACGGCGTGACCGGGCTGCTGCTCGGGCCAGCGCTCGAGCTGGCGCTGACCGGCTGGGGCGTGCCCTACTACCTGGGGAGCCTTTTGACCCTGGTCGTCACGATACCGCTCAACTTCGCACTCAACAAGTTCTGGGCGTATAGAAAGTAAGGAAAAGGTCGGAAATCATGTGGATTTCCGGCCTTTTCTTTGTCGATTATCGCGCTTCATTCGGGAAAGCGCGCTCGTATTTGCTGCCGATTGCGCGGATCAAAGTACTTTCCGGGAGAGCTCGAGAGGGGCCTTTCTTAGAAAGGCCGCCTCTCGAACGGATCCCTCCCTTACTTCGCGAAGCAGGCGACCAGTCCCTCGCAGATGGCCTGAGCGAGCAAATCCTGATAGTCGGCGGTGTTGAGCAGGCGATCCTCGTCGGCGTTGGAAAGATAGCCCATCTCGAGCAGCACGCTGGGCACGGTTGACCAGTTCAGCGAGGCGTAGCGCGCGCTGGTGTGGCAGCCGGCGTTTCTGGCGCCGCAGACGGTGAGAATCGCGGGCAGCATGGTCTTCGCCAGCGCCTGACTGCGCGGAGCCACGTCGCCCAGCTGCTGCGCGTACACGCTGAAGCCCTGCAGCGTCTGGTTTCGACTGCCGTTGCAATGGATTTGCAGCGCCAGGTCGCACTTCGCCTGGTTCATGATTTCGGCGCGCTCGATGTTGGTCAGGTTCACGTCGTTTCGCGTACGCACCATGACCACCTTTGCGCCCTCGGCCTCGAGCAGCTTCTGCAGCCTGAGCGCCACCTGCAGGTTCACCTCGTACTCGGGCACGCGCGTGAAAGCGCCGGCCGAGCCGACCTTGATGCTGTACACCGTTTTCTTCGCGCCGGGGGCGACCGGGATGGGTCTGGGGTTGGAGCGGGTCTGGTGCCCGGCGTTGAGGCCGATGGTCACGCCCGAAAGGCGCTTGATCGGCTGCTCGCTGACCACGACGCGCACGGTCTGCGTGAAGGGACGCTCGCCCGCGGTGGAGACGACGATCTGCGTCTCGCCCAGACAAAGCGCCTGCACGCGGCCCTTTTCGTCCACGCTGGCGACGCCCGGGGCGCGGCTTTCATAGGACAGGCGCTGCTCGGTGGCGTCTCTGGGCAGGGGGCAGGCCTTCAGCGCGGCCGACTCGCCGGGCCTGAGGTTCAGGTACAGCCGCTCGACGCGCAGGCCGGTCAGCGCGATTTCCTTCACGGTCACGCGGAAGGAGGCCTTTTTGCCGCTGGCGGCCTTCGCGGTGACGACGGCGGTTCCGGCGTTCACGCCGGTCAGCTCGCCCTTCTGGTTGACGGCGGCGACGGCCGGGTTGCTGCTGGAGTAGACCAGGCTGCGCTCGGTCGCGTCGGCGGGGAGGATGGCGGGGGAGAGCTCGAGCGTCTCGTATTTGTCGATCGTTTTGCTGTCAAAGCCGAAGGAAACGCGCGTCACCGGCTGGGTCACGGTCAGGCGCAGGCTGGCCGACGCGCCGCTCGCCGCGGTGACGGTGAGCGTGACCTCGCCCGGCATTTTGGCCGAAACCGTGCCGTTTGAGGAGACGGTCGCGATTTTCTTATCGGAGCTGGCGTAGGTCAGGCGCTGGTCGGTCGCGTCCTGGGGCTCGACATGGGCGCTCAGGCGCAGACTGCTCCCGCGGTCGAGCGTCAGCGCCTGGCCGGAAAGGCTCACCGACTGCACGGGCTGCAGGACGGTGAAGCGAATCCGGTCGGTTTTGCCGTTGACTGAACGGGCGGTCAGCGTGGCCGCGCCCGGCTTGATCGCGGTGACCTCGCCGGTCGCCGGGTCAACAGAGAGCACCGACGGGTCGCTGGAGACGAAGGTCAGGCTTTTATCGGTCGCGTCCTGAGGCAGCACGGAAAAGACCGGAGTCTGTTTTTCGCCCGCGTTCAGGGTCAGGCGGGCGGACGCGGCCCTGACCGACCTGACCGGGCGCAGGACGCGCACCGTGCAGGCTGCGGTCGCGCCGCTCTCGGCGCGCAGGGTGATCGTGGCCGTGCCCGGCGTTTTGCCCGTCACGCGGCCGCGGCTGCTGACGGAGACAATTTCCGGGGCGCTGGAGGTATAGGTCAGCTTTTTCGCCGTCGCGTCGGCGGGAAGGAGCGCGGCCCTCAGCGTCAGCGTGCGGCCGCTATCGAGCGTATACTCCGCCCTTTCGGGCAGAATCTCGGTCACGGGCTGGGTGACGGTCAGGCTGAGCGTGACCTTTTTGCCGCTTGACGAACGGGCGGTCAGCCTGGTCTTGCCCGCCCGGAGCGCGTGAATCACGCCCGATTCGTCCACCGCGGCCACCTTTTCGTTGGAGGAGGTATAGGTCAGCGTCCTGTCGGTCGCGTCGCCGGGCAGGATTTTTACGGAAAAGGGAGCGGTCTGGTTCGCCTCGAGCGTCAGGCGGGAGGCGGCCTTGAGCGCGGTCACCGGCTGGGTGACGGTCAGGGCGCAGGAAAGACGCGCTCCGTCCGGCGCGGTCGCGATAATCGTCGTTTCGCCCGCCTTGAGCGCGCGCACCTGGCCGTCCCGCGAGACGGCGGCGATCTGTTCGTCTTCAGTTGCCCAGGTCACGCCCCGGGCGCGCTTTCCGTCCAGCGTGACGGTCAGCTTCAGGCTCTTTTTCACGTCCAGGTGGGCGCTTTCGGCGCTCATGGCGTACTCCGCCGCCCAGGCGGTCAGGCTGAGGGCGCACAGGCTCAGCCCCAGCAGCAGCGCCGCGATCCATTTGCGTTTCGACATTTTGCCTCCTCATAAAAAACGGAGGCCGGGGAGGGCCTCCGCTGTCGGTCAGCTGCTTATTTCTCGTCCAGGTAGATGCGGCGGAACTCCTTCAGGCTCTCCACGCCGCCCAGGGTGGGACGGAACTCCAGGCCGCAGGCGCCCTTGTAGCCGGCCTCGTCCACGCGCTTGAAGATGACCTTGTAGTCGTTCTCGCCGAACTGCAGGTCGATGCGGCCGGGGTGGCCGGCGCTGTGCAGGTGGGCGATGCAGTCCAGGTTGTTGGTGATGTTGGGGATGATGTTGCCCTCCATGACCTGCTGGTGGTAGATGTCGTAGACCACCTTGACCAGCGGATGATCGACCTCATGGATGATGTCGAAGGCCTCGACGGCCGACCACAGGTAGTAGCCCGGATGGTTGACGAGCGTGTTGAGCGGCTCGATCATGATGGTCACGCCGCTGTCCTCCAGGATGGGCCTGGCCTCCTTCAGGGTGGCGACGATGGCCTCGTGCTGGAGGGCGCGCTCGGCGCCGGTGTCCTGACCCACCTGGGTGATCAGGCGCTTTGCGCCCACGCGGTTGGCCGCCTTGACGCTCTCGGCCAGGCCGGCCAGCCATAGCGTGCGGAAGGCGGGGTCGGTCATGCGGAACTCGGTCGTACACATGCTCAGCAGCTCCACGCCGGTCTCCTCGCAGGTGGCGCGCACCTTGTCGAGATCAAGGTTCTTCCAGTTGTAGGTCTCGGCCGCGTCGAAGCCCAAGCTGCCGATGGTGCGCAGGGCGTCGCAGAAGTCATCCTTAAAGAAGCAGGGTACGGGAACGCAGATTCTCATGGTGTTTCCTCCTATTTGTTATCCATATCGGTCGGTGATGGATGCGCAGGTTCAGTTTTCCTTCACATTGTATCACAGCGCGCGCGCCTTGTCCACACCCGCGCGAAGAAAAAGTCCGTTTTTCAGGCGGCTGCTGGACGGTTTGCGTTGCCTGCGGCGGGAAATTATGGTATACTGGGCGGGAAGCTGAGTGTGGAGGGGGAATGCGTATGGCGTGCGAGGTGGCTGTTGCCCGGTGCGCGGACTATGGCGAGGACGAGGTGCGGCGGGCGCTTTTGGAGGCGCTTTCGCCCATCGGGGGACTGGACTGGGTGAAGCCCGGCATGCGGGTGGCGATCAAGGCCAATCTGGTTTCGGCGATGAAGCCCGAGGCGGCGGCGACCACTCATCCGGCGCTCGTGCTGGCGCTGGGGCGGGAGCTGATGGCGCGCGGGGCGAGGGTGGTGGTGGGGGACAGCCCGGGCGGCCTGTACGGCGCGGCGTCCCTCGGCCGGATCTACGCCGCGACCGGCATGAAGGCGCTGGAGCGCGAGGGGATCGAGCTCAATCAGGACTTTTCTGAGCAGGAGGTCGAGTACCCGCAGGGCGCGGTGTGCAGGCGGTTCCGCGCGACCGGGTATCTTTTGAAGGCCGACGCGGTGATCTCGCTGTGCAAGCTCAAGTCGCACGGCATGATGGGCATGTCGGCCTCGGTCAAGAACCTGTTCGGGATGATTCCGGGCACGCTCAAGCCGGAGTTTCACTATCGGTTTCCGGACGAGAGCGACTTTGCGAACATGCTGATCGACCTGAACGAATACCTGAAGCCGAGGCTGTGCCTGGCCGACGCGGTCATCGCAATGGAAGGCAACGGCCCCACGATGGGCAGGCCGCGGCAGGTGGGGGCGATACTGGCCTCACAGAGCCCGTACTGGCTCGACCTGGCCTGCGCGCGGCTGATCGGCCAGGACGCATCCGGCGTGCCCACGCTGTTTCAGGCGGCGAAGCGCGGCCTTGCGCCCGAAGAGCTGGACGAGGCGGTGGTCGAGGGGCCGCTTGACGAGCTGATCGTACCCGATTTTGACAACATCCGCAGTCTGCACGGCCTGCACTTCGAGGGCACGGGCAACGTCCTTGATCGCCTGCGCGCCCGGTTCATCCGCGTCGCCATGAGCTCGCGGCCCGCGCTCAACCCGCAAAAGTGCGTCGGCTGCGGCCTGTGCGCGCGTACCTGTCCCGCCCATGCCATCGACATGCGGAACAAACGGCCGCACATCCGCCGCGCGCAGTGCATCCGCTGCTTCTGCTGTCAGGAGTTCTGCCCCAGGGGCGCGCTCACCGTTCATCGTCCGCTTCCCGCGCGGATCTTACACCGGACTGCGTCCGGGGGCAGCTGCTAGCGCCGGCCGCGCGCATCCTCCGGCCACAGATTAAAGTCGCAGGATGCTTCGTTTGCGGAAAACTCTGGGACGCAGCCCTCTCGACCGGGCAGTGCCCGCTCCCCGGCGGCGAAGCCGCCGGGCGCGGGAGGGGTGCGGGGAGGGCGGCAGCCCGCCCCGCTCCCCGGCGGCGAAGCCGCCGGGGAGCGGGATTCACCCGAGCGAAGACCCCCCTCCCGCGCCGGAAAACAACGATTCTGCTTACGGGAAATTCCAACAAACGACATGAATTGCCTATTGCCGAAGCGTGAAGAATTTGCTATGCTATGATTGAAAGAGCTGTGAAGAAAGGAAGCATACGGCATGAATAAACAAAGAAGAAAGCTCAGCCTGAGCGAGATAGCCGGCCGCATACTCTTCGTCTCCCTGGCGCTGTCGGTGGTATTCTCGGTGATCCGCCTGATTCAGGCTCCGGTCTCCATCCCCGAGGGCGAGTCCTTCCAGAAGGTCAAGAGCGACTACATGCTCATGGTGCTGCAGTGCGCGCTGGGGCTTGTCGTCATGCTGCTGCCCTCGGCCATCTCCCGGAGGTGGAATCTGAGCATTCCCAACTTCATCTACGTGCTGTACTATGTCTTCCTGTACTGCGCGGTGTTTCTGGGCGAGGTGTTTTCCTTCTATTATGTGGTGCCTCACTGGGACACGATTCTGCACACCTTTTCCGGCGCGATGCTGGGCGCGCTGGGCTTCATACTGGTCGACCTGCTCAACCGCGCAGAGAACGTGCGGGTATCGCTCAGTCCGCTGTTCGTGTCGCTGTTCGCGTTCTGCTTTGCGCTGGCCGCCGGCGCGGTGTGGGAGATCTATGAGTACACCTGCGACTGCCTGATGAGCCTGAATATGCAGAAGTACGCCACCGAGCAGGGCGTGCTGCTGGTGGGTCAGGCCGCGCTGCGCGACACGATGAAGGACATCATCTTTGACGCGCTGGCCGCGCTGGCCGTTTCTGTGGCCGGCTTCTTCGCCATCCGCAAGCGCAAGGCGGAAAAGGCCGCCTGACGCGCGCACACAAACAGGCCTCCCTTCGGAAAGCCAGTCCGGAGAGGGAGGCCTGTTTTGCATGTCTGAGCGGCAGGCGCGCTGACCTACAGCCGCTCGAAGCGGTCGGCGAGCTCGCGGGCGGCGCGCTGCATGCTGCGAACGCCCTGCATGAGCTGATCGTC
>CAKUFB010000017.1 GCA_934647145.1 uncultured Clostridia bacterium | reverse complement strand
GAGACGGGAAACAGTACCCCGCGCGAAGGGCCTTTCAGAGAGCTTTCGGTCGGTGCGAGAAAGCGGGCAGACGCGGGCGAATACCTCCCCGAGCAGGACGCCGAACGGGCAGATTCTCGCCCCAGTAGACCGTCCCGGGTGCGCCCGTGAGCGCGTAAACGAGGTTTCGGAAGCGATTCCGAGACGAACGGAAGTGGTACCGCGATTCCTGTCGCCTTCCTCCGGACGCATGCCGGCGGAAGGCTTTTTTGTGCCTGCGCGGCGCGTTCGATTCCCTGTTCCCCACCGACCGACAGAAAAGGAGCGATTCCCCATGAAAAACGCACTGGACATCCTGCGCGAGCGCGGCTTCGTCAAGCAGGTCACCTTCGAGGACGACCTGTACAAAGCCTTCGACGAGGGCATGGTCACCTTCTACACCGGCTTCGACCCGACCGCCGACTCCCTGCACATCGGCCACTACATTCCAATCATGGCCATGGCGCACCTGCAGCGCGCCGGTCACAAGCCGATCGCGCTGATGGGCGGCGGCACCGGCATGATCGGCGACCCCTCCGGCAAGAGCGACCTGCGCAAGGTGCTGACTGTCGAGGACATCGACAACAACGTCGCGCACATCAGGCAGCAGATGAGCCGCTTCCTGGACTTTGACGAGTCCAGGGAAAACTGCGCGATCATCGTCAACAACGCCGACTGGCTGCGCACGCTCAACTACATCGACTTCCTGCGCGACGTGGGCTCGCTGTTCTCGGTCAACCGCATGCTGACCGCCGAGTGCTACAAGCAGCGCCTGGAGCGCGGACTGACCTTTCTGGAGTTCAACTACATGCTGATGCAGAGCTACGACTTCCTGCAGCTCAACCACCGCTACAACTGCATCCTGCAGACCGGCGGTGACGACCAGTGGAGCAACATGCTCTCCGGCGCGGATCTGATTCGCCGCAAGGACGGCCACGACGCCTTCGCGCTGACCTTCCAGCTGCTGCTCACCCACGACGGCCGCAAGATGGGCAAGACCGAGAAGGGCGCGCTGTGGCTGGACGCGGAGAAGTGCTCTCCCTACGACTTCTACCAGTACTGGCGCAACGTGGACGACGCGGACGTGGAGAAGTGCCTGGGTCTGCTCACCTTCCTGCCCATGGACGAGGTGCGCCGCCTGAGCGCGCTTGAGGGCTCGGCCATCAACGAGGCCAAGCGCGTGCTGGCCTTCGAGGTCACCAGGAACATCCACGGCGAGGAAGAGGCGCTCAAGGCGCAGCAGGCGGCCGAGGCGCTGTTTGCCGGCGGCGCGATGGGCGGCTCCGTGCCCACCACCACCCTCACTTTCGAGGATCTGGCCGCCGAGAACCGCCTGATGGCGCTGGTCGCGAAGGTCGGCCTGTGCAAGTCCAACGGCGAGGCGCGCAAGACCATGCAGGCGGGCGGACTGTACCTGGGCGATGAAAAGGTCACCGACGTGGACTTCCGCGTCACCCCCGAGATGCTCGAGGGCGAGGGCCTGCTCATCCGCAAGGGCAAGAAGAGCTACCACAAGCTGGTGCTGGCCAAGTGACCCTGGTTCCCTATAAGACGCTGAGGAAGCGCGGCCACGACGAGTTTATCGTCAACAAGTCGCGCTTCATCGCCGACAGCGCGCCGGTCTCCACCGAGGAGGACGCGCTGGCCTTCCTGGCTCAGATCCGCGCCCGCTACAAGGACGCAAGTCACCACTGCTACGCCTACATCATCGGCCGGAACATGGGCGTGATGCGCTATTCCGACGACGGAGAGCCGGGCGGCACGGCGGGCATGCCCATCATCGAGGTGATGAAGGCGCGCGGCGTGACCGACTGCGTGGTCGTCGTGACCCGCTACTTCGGCGGAATCCTGCTGGGCGCGGGCGGCCTGGTGCGCGCCTACAGCCAGGGCGCGGCCTGCGGCGTGAACGCGGGTCAGGTGGGCGTGATGCACCCCACGGCGCGCTGCCTGATGGACGTGCCCTACCCCATGCTGGGCAAGGTCGAATACTACCTCAAAAGCGCGCCCGTACAGGTAGAGGACAAGCAGTTCGCCGACGTGATCACGCTGACGCTGCTGGTCAGGTGCGCCGATCAGGACAAGGTACTTTGCGACCTCGCCGCCCTGTCCGACGGCACGCTGGAGCCTCTGTTGTTTGAAGAAACCTATCTGCCCTGGCCTGAAGAGGAGGAACAAACGCATGATTGACAAGCTGCTGCACGACCGCTGTCTGCCTGAAATCCTGAACGGCAAGCCCTGGCCCGAGCGCCGCGCCGAGCTTCTGACCCTTTTTCAGGATCAGATCTACGGCTATACGCCCGCCGCGCCTGGGCAGGTGACCGGAAAAATCACCCATGTCACCGATCCCGCCTACGCCCACAAGGCGATGGACGAAGAGATCGATCTGACCTGGGACACGCCGAACGGCCCGTTCACCCTGCCCATCCGCTTTATCTATCCGCGCACAGGCACGCCCTGCCCCGCCTTTGTGCTCATCAACTTCCGCCCCGACTCCCCCGACCGCTACTGGCCGGTCGAGGAGCTGGTGGACAACGGCTACGCGGTCGCGCGCGTCTACTATAACGACGTGACCGACGACTCGGCGAAAATGGACGGCCTGGCCGCGATGTACCCCGCCGAGGGCGATCACGCCTGGGGCAAGATCGGCATGTGGGCGTTCGCCTGCAGCCGCGTGCTGGACTACCTGCTCACCCGCCCGGAGATCGTCGATCCGACCCGCGTCGCGGTGACCGGCCACTCCCGCCTGGGCAAAACCGCGCTGTGGGCCGGCGCGCAGGACGAGCGCTTCGCCCTGGCCATTTCCAACGACTCGGGCTGCTCGGGTGCGGCCATCACCCGAAACAAGGTGGGCGAACACGTGCGCGACATCACCCGAAACTTCCCCTTCTGGTTCTGCCCGGCCTACCTCCAGTACATCGACAACGAGCATGACATGCCCTTCGATCAGCACGAGCTGGTGGCGCTGATGGCGCCGCGCCGGGTGTACGTCGCCTCGGCAGAGGAAGATACCTGGGCCGACCCGACGAGCGAGTACCTGTCCTGCTGCGCGGCCTCCGCGGCCTATGAAGCGCTGGGCATGAAGGGCTTTGTACACCCCGACAGCCTGCCCGAAATGAATCAGCCGCTGCACGAGGGCGCGATCGGCTACCATGTACGCACCGGCTCGCACTTCTTCAGCCGCACCGACTGGCTCTTCCACATGGCGTATCGCAAGAAGCACAACGTCTGAGAAGCACACAACCGACCGAAGTCTGTTTTAAGGCTTCAAGAACAGACCGAAGTCTGTAAAAAGCAGGAGAGACCTTTTTCAAGGTCTCTCTTTTCTTACCTGCTCCGCCTGATTCCGGCGATACTGCGCGGGCGTTTCGCCGAAATGTGCGGCAAAGCGGCGAATGAAGTTGTTCGCCTCGGCAAAGCCGCACTCGCCAGCAACCTCGGCGACGGTCAATCGCGTGGTCAGCAGCATGTGCTGGGCGGCGGATAGCCGGCTCAGGATCAGGTACTGCTTGGGGCTGCAGCCGACCAGCTCAGTAAACCGGTGCTGCAGGTAGCCCGGGCTGATGAAGAACTGCCGCGCCACCTCCTGCACGGACAGGTTTTCGCGGAAGTGCTCGTCCAGGTACTGCTGCACGGCGAGTATCGAGTCACTGCACGCGTGCCGGGCCAGCGGAAAAAAGTCGGGGGTCTGGCGATAGAGCGCCGCCAGCAGCAGGTAAAATAGGCTCTGCAGACACCCCTCCCGGAAGCCGTCCTCCCGCCCGCTCTCGCGCCGCATGGCCTCAAGGTAGCCCTCCGGCGCGCGCCCCTCGCATTGCATCACGTGGCAGAAGTCCTTCGGCCGGTTGCGAAACGCCGACAAGAGCAGTGGATTTTTCAGCGCGGCGGTCGCCTCCTCCGGGGAAAGCAGCACAGTGTATCGCGCGTAATCCGGCCCGGCCTGGGAAAGCGCGTGCGGCTCCAGGTTGCTGAAAAACACGCACGCGGGCGCGCTCGCATCGTATTCCCGCCCGGCGACGCGGATGTGTACGCGGCCCGACTGGATGTAGAGCAGCTCGAAGCCGGTGTGAAAATGCGAATCGGGCGGATCGGAGCCGTCATACCAGCGTACCTCGATCATCGCGCTCACCTCCCTGTTCCGTTTCGTCCCCGCGCATCAGAAGTCCTTTTCCGATTCCAGGATCTCGCGGCTGACCGTCCAGTCCCGCGCGGTAAAGCCGCATCTGTCGCACTCGCACTCGCCGCTCTGGTTGTCGAACGGGTCGTCGCGCAGGAATCGGCAGGGCGGCTGCATCGGCGCGCCGTACGCGTCGTTTGCCGCCACGCGGAACGGGTCCAGGTTGCCAAAGTAGAACCGGCGCTTTTCCTCCCGTCCCCCGCCGCCGAAGGAGCAGTCGGCAAACAGCCAGCCGAACGGCTCGGCGTAGAACATCGCCCAGTCGTGACTGCCCGCCTGGCTGTCGCCCGCCCCGGCGTACATGCCGCTCTGCCAGCGCGCGGGAATCCCGGCGATGCGGCACAGCGCGATGAACAGCAGCGACTGCGCCCCGCAGTCTCCGCGCCGGTTGACCGCCACGTACTCGGCCAGGTTTTCGTACAGGAAGTACGGCCGCAGATAGGCGTAGTTGACCGCGCGCGTCACGTAGTCATAAAACCTGCGCGCCTTTTCCAGCGGCCGCGTCTCCCCGCCCGCCAGCTCCGCGGCCAGCGCGCGCAGATACGGCGTAAACCGCACGTGCGGCGGCAGCTCGCGCAGGTCGTCCGCCGTCGGCTCAGGCGCGTTGTACAGATGCCGTTTGCACCTCTCCGGGTGCTCGGTGTCGGCGTACAGCACCCGGTTCACCAGCTCGAACTCCACCTCGAACGGCCGGTTTTCCTCCAGCCTCGTCTCGAAGTACACCGTCCGCTGGGGCGCGGCCTCGTCGTTGAGCCGGGCGCAGTCCGCAGGCGAAAAGCGCAGCGCCCGCGCGCCCGTCACCTGCACCCCGTTCCTGGGCACGGGCAGGTGTACGCGATAGGTCTCGCCCGGGATAAACGCCTCATCCTTCAGCCGAAGCGACACCCGAACGCGCGTCCGGCAGCTCGCCTCGCCTTTTTCGCGCATCGCGTCCATGCACTCGTCCAGCACGCCCCGCCTCGCGCCCAGCGGCTTTCCGGCCCGCGCGGCGATCTCGGGGTGCGCGACCAGCAGCGACGCGCAGAACGCGCAGAAATAGCGCTTTTCGCCCTCGATATAATAAAAGTCGATCCAGCCCGCTTCCTCGAGCGCGTCGAATTCCGCCTCGGTGAAGTCCGGGATTTCTTCCCTCAGCTGCGCCATCGCCTGCGCCCTGCTCAGCGGATACTCGCCGGGCAGGCGTTCAAGCGCCAGCTTTTCGAGCGCCAGCCGCTTTTTGAGCCGCTCGCCCAGCCACTCGTCCTTCAACCGCCTCTCAATCAGCCGCTTCGCGCCCTCCAGGTCGCCCGCCAGCTTGCATTTTTGCACGTCCTCGGGCAGCGGAACGCTCATCACGGTCAGGTCATACTCAGTCATTTTTCCCTCCGTCCATCGCAAAGAAGCCTGGGACAACGCGTCTCAGGCTTCCTGATCGAATGCTTCAGTCTGCGGTTCACTTGCGCCGGTTGCGCAGGAAGCCGGGAATATCCGGTGTAAAGCCGCGGCGGGGGCGCTCCTGAGGCTGCTGCTGCGTATCCGCGCCGTCCTCCTCGAAGGGATCCTCCGAATAGAAGTCGTCGCGCGCGGGGCGCTGCGGCGCCTGCTGCGGGGCGCGCTGCTGAGGCGCGGCCTGCTGCTCGGGGCGATACTGGGTGTAGCGCGGCTGCTGGTTCGGGTTGAAGGTGGCGCGCTCGCCGTACAGCGAGGGCCTTTCCTCGCGCTCAGGCCTGACGTAGCGCGGCGAATCGTTCACGAACGAGGGCAGCTCAGGCCCCTCGGTGTGTACCGGGTGCTGCTCGACGGGCGCCTGCTGCGCGACCGGGCGATCCACGACCGGACGATCCACGACCGGGCGCTCCACGGTCGCCGGACGCTCGCTGGCCATCACGCTGGGGCGCACGTTCGTGTGCGTTTCGCGGTCGAAACCGGTCGCGATGACGGTGACGTGTACCTCGTCCTCGAGCGACTCGTCGATGCCCGCGCCGAAGATGATGTTCGCGTCCGGATCGGCCGCCTGGGTGATCTTCTGCGTGGCCTCGTTGATGTCCAGGATGGAGGTATCCTTGCCGCCGGTGATGTTGATCAGCACCGCGCGTGCGCCGTCGATCGAGGTCTCCAGCATCGGGCTGCTGATGGCCTGGGTGGCCGCGTCCACGATGCGGCTCTCGCCCTTGCCCACGCCGATGCCCATGTGCGCCAGCCCGCCGCACTGCATGACCGTGCGCACGTCGGCGAAGTCCAGGTTGATCAGGTTGGGCACGGCGATCAGGTCGGAAATGCCCTGAATGCCCTGGCGCAGCGTGTCGTCTGCCTGGCGGAAGGCCTCGGTGATCGAGGTCGCCTTGGTCACGACCTGCAGCAACCGCTCGTTGGGCACCACGACCAGCGTGTCCACCCGCTGCTTGAGCTGCTCAATGCCGTTTTCGGCGTTGCGCATGCGCTGCTTGCCCTCAAAGACGAAGGGCTTGGACACCACGCCGATGGTCAGTATGCCCATGTCGCGCGCGATGCCCGCGATGACCGGAGCCGCGCCCGTGCCGGTGCCGCCGCCCATGCCGCAGGTCACGAACACCAGATCCGCGCCCTTGATGAGATTCGTAATGTCCTCGCGGCTCTCCTCGGCCGCCTGCTGGCCCACGTCGGGCTTCGCGCCCGCGCCCAGGCCCTTGGTGATCTTCTCGCCGATCTGCAGCTTGGTCGGAGCCTTGGACAGGTTCAGCGCCTGGCGGTCGGTGTTGATGGCGATGAACTCCACGCCCTGAATCCCGGCCTCCACCATGCGGTTGACCGCGTTGGTGCCGGCGCCGCCCACGCCAACCACCTTAATCTGAGCAAAGCTGTTTACTTCCGTATTATCAAATTCGATAGGCACAAGACATCCCCCCGTCTACTTAATCTTCACTCATTGGTTCGTTTGCGGAACATGTTTTTCAGGCCTTCCAGCCTGGACGCGCCCTTTTCCTCGTCGAGCGCCGTCTGCTGTTCCACCGCGTCGAACACCTGATCCATCAGCCCCAGGCAGCTCGCGAAGCGGTGATTGTTCAGTCTGGCCGCGCGCAGCGTGGGAATTTTCACGCCTCTGCCCAGCTTGTCGGCCAGGTATTCCCGCACGCCGCGCATGTTGATCAGCCCGCCGCCGGTCAGGTAAATCTGCGATTTGGGCAAAACGCACTCGCCCGCGTCGCGCAGCGTCAGCTCGATGTCCTGCACCAGCTGATCGGTGACAAGCTCGACGGTGCTGGCCACGAAGTCATACGGGAATGTGACCACCGAGCCGTCCGCGAAGCGCACCTGCGGGTCGCCGGGCGCGTCGAACTCGTCGGGCTTGAAGATATAATCCCGCTTGAGCGCCTCGGCCTCCTTCATGTCGATCTCCAGCGTCTCGGCCAGCGCGGCCGTAATGTCCCCGCCGCCCTCGGGCAGCACCGCGTGGTAGGTGATCGCGTCGCCCTCGATGACCGAAACCTCGGTGTTGAGGTATCCCACGTCGATCAGCACGGGCGTCCTGTCGCGCTCCTCATAGGACATCAGCAGCGTCGCCGTGCCCAGGGTCGGGGACATAAACGCGTTGACCGTCACCCCCAGCTGACCCAGCAGCAGCCGCACGTCGTCGATGAAATCCGGGTCGGCCACGATAAAGGAGACCAGCGCCGTGACCGTGCGTCCGCTCGTATTGATCAGACGCATCGTGTGCTTGCCGCCGTCCACGCTGAACCAGGCGGGGCTTCTGTGCAGCACGTTTCCGCCCATCTGATCCAGGTGCAGCTGATCCGCCGCGTCGTCCATCACCCGATCCAGATCCTCGTCGATGATCCGGTGATCCTCGCCCGCCACGTCCGCCTGCCCGATCGCGGTGCACACGTGAATGTTCTCGCAGGGCACGCCCACGTAGATTTCCTTCACGCTGCGCCTGGCCTCGACCTCGGCGGCGTGGATCGACGCCTCGACCGCCTCGCGCAGCCTTTCCGGTTCGTTCCACACTCCGCCGGTATACCCGGCGTACGGCACCGTGCCCGAACCGATGATGTCGCAGCGGTTGTAGCCGCTGTTTTCGGCGATCAGCGTCGTGATCTTCGAGGTGCCGAATTCAATAGCCGCTGCTACTGTCTTCATTGGAATATCCCTCGCTTGTTCTTCGGAAGGCCTGCCGGCCCTCCGAGTGCATACACTCATTCATATTCTCTATTATACCCGCTTTTTCGCCTCTTGAAAAGTGCTTTTATGAACTTTCTTTGAGAAACCAGATTAATTTTGTAATAATTCCGGTTCCTCGTAAGAATTCAGGAACATATCGATAATTAAGGCATTCTTCTCGCACAGCTCTTCTCCTGCTGCACCGTTTTTGAGAAAGGGCTTCGATGTGGCAGACGAACGCCCGAAACGGGTTAGTGAGTAAGGGCACATCTGATTTACAGATGCGCCCTTATTTTTTGCCCACTTGCATCGAATTATTCCTTCTTCGCTGCCGTCGCAGCAAAATCCCAACGAGGTCATAATTACGTACTTGACGATGAAAGAAAGGCGCCTTTTTTGCTCCGCACAAGCTCGCCCGGCTTCTCTGCAGGCACCGGCTGAGCCTCTGCTGTTTGACAACTACATCGGTTACAAAACAAAACCCGGTCATGAAAAATACATATCCTCCATGCCTGTAAAATCGTCGATAGCCATATAAATGCAGACGCTGATATCCTTCTCGTCGATACGCCTCGCCCCATTCCGCGCATTACCCGCTATCTGACGAGCATGACCAGAAGCGCCAGCGCGAGCAGTATTCCGGTGGTTCTGTAGGATTTCTTTGCGGCCAGCGCGACGCCCACCCAGGCAAGGCCGACCGCCATATCCGCCGCGATTCCAGCGAAAATACGCCTCAGCGCATAGGCTTTGAGGGTCAGGCAGTCGGTGAGCTTCGCATACAGGGACACGCTCTGAACGGCCGCGTCCGGGCAGTCCAGGCCGTACAGAAGCCGCGGGATGAGGTACGTACTGGAGGCGTCAATCAGCGAGACGATCAGCATAATCCCCATGCACAGGCTCATTTTGACCCGCATCGATCGCCGGATACCGTTTGACGTCGTTCGCAGCAGGTCGTACATCTCGTCGTCATGCCATTCGCACAGGATCGCCACCGCGACGAATACGAGGATAAGCGGACACAGCCAGATAGCGCTCAGTTTGCCCGCCAGCAGCCATCCCGTCTCGTCGATCACCCGGATTCCCAGGCCGGCCGCGCCGGAATCGCCGTTTTCAAGCGACGTCAGCCGCTCCACCTGCGCCAGCACGCTCCGCGTTGCGCTGTACCGGGCGGCGCGCGCAGAGTACTCGCGCTGAAACGCGCGGAATTCCTCGATCGTCAGCTTTCCCTCGTTATACTCTGATTCATAGTCTCTGAAATAACTTTCTTTCGCATCCGCGGCGTCAATCTGTATTCTGCGCTCGGCTTCGTCGAGCGGATACGCGGAATACTCCCTGACCAGCGCGACATACCCGGCCTCCGGGCGTATGTCCGAAAGCTCCGACAGGGTGTACGCTGCCTTGAAGCCCAGCACGCACAGCAGCACCAGCAGAAAGACCGGCCTTCTTGCCAGCTTCTTCAGTTCATAGCCGATCATGATCTTCTCCTCACAAAGCGCCATATGGTGCATCCCGACAGCGCGATACAGGCCGCCAGTGCGGCGGCGGCGTAGACTCCCGTGCGGGCCGAATTGGAGGATGCCGGCGCCATCACGCCGAAAATCGACGCTATGTCCAGTCCCTTCGCTCCGGGGCACAGGATATATAACAGATTGGGGAGCAGTAAGAGGAGCGCCGCGACGGGAATTGACATCCACTCATCCTGAATAAACGTCGTCAGGCACAGGGTCAGTCCGGCCGCAAAGACGGCCAGCGCGCATTGAGCGGCGTATTGCAGGAGGAGCAGTCCATAGACCGGCATGTCCCAGCAGCATACGCCCAGCGCGTACATCGCCTGAATCCCCGTCCTCAGGCCCTCTGTATTCCCGGCCATATAGACCGCGAGCCCCAGGCCGCAGATAAACTGAACCGATACGACGAGGCAGGCGCTGAGGCAGCCCGCCAGCGCCTTGCACAGCGCGGTGCTTCCCGGAGTCCTGGCGACCGCGCGAATCAGATCGCCCATGCCGGTTTTCTCTTCCACCGGAATGCTCTGCGCGACAACCCAGATGACGGCAAGCAGAATCACGTAGGCGTATCGGGTGTTCCACTCCGCAAAATCCTCGTAGGGATCAAGGTTTGTACCGGCGGGCACGGAAAGCGCGGCGTACCTCTGACACCGCCTGTTCAATTCAGCCGCCTGCGCGCCCACGAGCTGCTTTCGCTTGATCGTCCGCTGAAGAATCGTCCGCTCGCTCTCCCACTCCCCGCTCAGCGCGTCGATGTGCTCCAGCCTTCTCTGAATCCGGGACAAGACCAGCAGGTCAAAGGGGAGGCTGCCGGTGTATTGACCGCCTTCCTTCTCGATTTGATGAATCTTTGCCTTGATTGCCTGCCGTTCCTCCTCGGATTCGGCCATCAGGTACTGCATCTGCAGCTCTTCCAGATCGCCGTCGATCGCTTCATACTGCGCCTGCACGAAGCGGGCGGGCTCCGGCTCGTCCAGCACAGCGTCCCATGCCCTGATCATGCCCTTTCGAATGAACGGCGCGCCCTTATACATGTGCGCATACAGCGTCCACAGCATGCCTGCCAGGAGAATCAGGCAGACCAGCACGTTGACGGGACGCCAGATTTTCTTCAGCTCATGCCTCATTGCGACGCCTCCTTGAAATGGAACTGATACAGATCCTCCAGTGTCGGCTCCAGCGGGCGCGCGAGCGGGTCGTCTCCTATGCTGCCCAGGATTTTCAGCCCGGCCTTTCCCTCCAGCAGTACCCGCGTCGCGTCCGGGTACTTGAGCATGCAGTCTTCGGATTCGGGAATCCACCAGGTCTTCCCCTCCAGCCGGGCAAGCAGCTCGTCCGGCTGGCCGTGCTCGATCAGGCGGCCGCTTTGCAGGATGAGGATCTGCTCCGCGAGGGAGGTCAGGTCGGATATGATGTGGGTACACAGGATCACGATGCTGTCCTGCGCCATCTCCCGCACGATGTTCTTGAAAATCACCCTTTGCCGGGGGTCAAGTCCCGCGGTGGGCTCGTCCAGCAGCATGAGCCGGGGGCTGCCGAGAATGGCCTGCGCGATCCCCAGCCGCTGTCTCATGCCGCCCGAATAGGCGCGGATCTTTTTCTGCGCGTCGTCCCAGAGCTCCACTTTTTTAAGCGTCGCTTCCACATCCGCCTTCCGGCTGTGCGCGGGCAGTCCCTTCATGTCGTGCATGTACGCCAGGTACTCCGCGCCCTTCATCCAGGGATAGCAGGGGACGCGCTGAGGAAGCACGCCCAATTTGGCGCGATACTCGCCGCCGAGCCGGTGAATCTCCGTATCGTTCCACCGGACGCAGCCCTCCGTCGGCGCGAGAATCCCGGCGACCAGGCGAAACAGCGTGGTCTTCCCCGCGCCGTTCGGCCCGAGCACCCCATAGATTCCGTTCCTGAACTCAAGCGAAAACTGGTTGAGCGCCGTGGTTTTGCCGTATTTCTTCGTCAGGCCTTCACACCGGAGCATGTCAATTCCCTCCAATCGGTATCGCCGTGCCGTCATCGGCCAGCTTGAAAACGGAGTACTTCTGATCCTTGTTTTTGCCCTCCTCCTCAATCGTCTTGAAGTAAAGCGTGTCGCCGTCCGCGGCAAGATCGCTGCACCACACGTCGAACCGCATCAGCTCGCTGCCCGCTTCCAGGTCGAAAATCCTGAGCTTCCAATCTCCCCGGCTGATGTACGCCACCCTCTTCCCGCCATAGTACAGCGTGAAATCGCTGACGTTTTCAGGAATCAGCTCAATCGCCTGGTTTTCTCCCTCGCCCAGCCTGCACAGCGCCCTGTTCTTGCCGTAAGTGAAGTAGATTTCGCCGTCGTATACCTCCACGGCGTCCACGATCTCGTTCACTACGACCTGCGGTTCGCTGTCCTCCTGCTGAAGGTCGAGTCGGTACAGCGCCGTGCCGTCGCAGAAATACAGATCCGTTCCGAGGACGGTAAAATCGAACAGGTAACCGTCGTCCGTCAGCTTCCGCCTGTGCGAGCCGTCCTGATCCATTTCGTAGATTGTTCCTCCGGATAGCGCGACATAGATCTTGTCGCCAAACCGCCTCATGTGATAGATCCACCCGCTTTCCGGATCATCAACATCAGAAAGCGTAAACAGCGTCTCCTCATGGCCAAACAGATCCGTTCGGATGATTTCGCTGCGCATGCCCAGATCCAGGTTCAGCAGGAGATCGCCGCTGTCGAGCAATACGACGCTGTGGATGTTTTCCCCATACTCGTCGAACATGACGGTTTCGCCGGTCTCCTCATCCAGCTCCATCAGTCCCTGATTATTGACGACAAAATATAAAAAAAGGTCGGAGGATGCAAAGAACTCACCCTTGGCCGCGAACGCGCTGGGTGCGCTCAGCAGCGAAAGCGCCAGAATCACGATCAGTATTTTCAGTCTTTTCATCTCAGGTACCCCCATTCCTTTCGTGAATATGAGCTCTTCTTTACCGGTATTATAGCCCATTAGTCTTCGTATGTCAATATGGCGTTTACAAAAAAAACACATACATCGCAACCGCCCCCTGTTCCAGCTCCCGCAAAACACCCCGCCCGACCCATTAGTGCCTGCAGAGATGTCGTATTATGCAGACTTACGCATATTTGTTACAGTGAGTTCGCTGCGTCATCAGAGAAATAACCGATTTGGATGCTCATAAAGAGTATCTCTCCCGCGCGGGCATTTCTCCGCTTGACACGGGCGTGAAAGCTTTATATAATGTAAGCGCGCATTTTTAAGGCAGCGACGCTGAATTGTGCGGCGGCGCCTGAATACAGTGGAAAAAGGTGGCTTCATCTATGCTTCTGCTCGTCTCGTGCATCCTGGTTTACTGCCTCAGCAGCATCGGCACCAAGGAATTCAGCCGTCGCTTTCCGGGCGGGCTGCCCGGCGTGACCATTCAAAACGCCGTCGCCATCACCGTCATCTCACTCCTGATGCTGGTGATGGGCGGCGCAAAGCCGATGAGCGGAAAAATGCTCGCGCTGGCCGCGGTCTACGGTGTCGTCTACCTCGGCGCGATTTTCTCGCTGGTGTTCGCGCTTCTGTGCGGGCCGATGGGCACGACCGCGTTGATCGGCAACCTGGGCACGGTGCTTTCCGTGTTTTACGGCACGCTGTTCTGCGGCGAAAAGCTGACCGTCTTCAGCGTGTGCGGCGCGGCCTGCCTGATCGCGGTGGCCTCCCTTTGCAGGCCGGTCGGTGAAAAACAGACGCTCGAGGGCAAAAAGCAGGCGCGCTGGTTCGCTCTGACGCTGCTCCTGTCGCTCGGAAACGGCATACTGGCCTGCCTGAAGAAGAGCATAGGCGTCAATCACCCGGAGCTCACAACCGCCCAATTCATGTTCTGGGCCTATTCCTTCGCGGCGCTGGTCTGCTGGGGACTGTTCGCGGCGCAGTGGAGGCGCGCCGGGCACTTCAAGGCCTGGCTTTCTCATCCGCTGCAGCTCGTTGCCTGCGCGGCGACAAGCGGCCTGGGCTCGGGCGGCGGCTCGTTTCTGCAGATCGGCGCGCTGAAAACGCTGCCCACGATCGTGGTCTTCCCCTGCTGCACCGGCCTGATACCGGTCGCGCTGATGCTTACTTCCGTGTACGTTTATAAGGAAACGAAGCTCACCGCAAGATCGGTTCTTGCGCTTGCGCTGTGCGGCGTGGGCGCGGTGCTGATGAATCTGTGAGGTTATGTAAAATGAACGAGCTCAAGGACATGCTGCTCGGGCAGATCCGGCTGCACCCGGCGATGGGCGCGGGCGATCTGGTCAAGCTGATCTATCAAAACGAGTTCGGGTGCGGCCATCTGATCGACGATCCGGCGCGCGCGCTCGAACGCCTGAAAAGCGAACTGAAAACGACCCGATACGAGCCCGAAATGCCGCTTTTTGAGCCCATAGGAAACGACCTGATGCGACTGAACCTGGCCGCGTTCCCATCCTGCTCTCTGTCCGAGGCGACGCTGGGCGCTATGTTCGTTTATACGGCCAACACGGTTTTTGGCGCGCTGCCCCGCTTTCAGGAGAAGCTCGAGCTGCTGCGAGGTCTGGTGAAGAGCGGCGAAATCGCCTGCTGCGCGCCGGACGAGCTGGAGGCGTACCTGGTCGAATACGCCCGAAGGGGGTATCCCGCGGTCAGTCACACCCCCGCCTACCGCGAGGCGGAAAAGCCCGCTTATCGCGTGATTTCAGCCGATTTCGCGCGTTTTCTCCCGTTTTTTCAGGCAGTGGACGCGCTGCCCGGCGAGCGTCCTTTGATCGGAATCGACGGGAGATGCGCCTCGGGCAAGAGCACGCTGGGAGAGCTCGCCGCGCGCGTGTACGGCGCGAGCCTGATCCCGATGGACGACTTCTTCCTGCCGCCTGAGCGCAAGACGAAAGCGCGCCTGAGCGAGCCGGGCGGCAATGTGGATTACGAACGTTTTGCCAGTGAAGTCCTCGAGCCGTTCCGTCAGGGCGGAGCCTTTTCCTACAGGCCCTACCGCTGTCACCCGGTTCCGGGCTTTCTTGAGCCGGTCGAAATCGCGCCGAAGCGCCTGACGATTGTGGAAGGCTCCTATTCCTGTCACCCGTATTTTGAGCGCCCTTACCAGCTTTCCGTCTTCATGACCACCGACGCGCAGACTCAGCGCGAGCGCATCCTGCGCCGAAACGGAGCGGAGATGCTCGAACGTTTCGTCAACACCTGGATTCCGCTTGAAGAGACCTATTTTGCGGCCTGCCGCACGCAGGAACGCGCCGACCTGGTGCTGCGCACCTGATGAGCTATCTATTTTTCACAAATCTGCGCCCTTTTCATAACATCCAGTTGAATCATTCCCGACCGCTTCTTGAAAACCGGAGGGTGTTATGATACGATAGGCGCGACAAGGAGGCGTTGTTGTGCGCATTCTTCTGACAGGTTTCGACCCGTTCGGCGGCGAAACGATCAATCCCGCGTGGGAAACGGTGAGGCGCGTCAGCTGCGCCCGGGCCGAGCTGATTCGCGCGGAAATCCCCACATCCTATGCGCGCGGCCCTGAGCGCCTGCGCGAGCTGATGGCGGAAAACCTGCCCGACGCGGTCGTCTGCGTGGGGCAGGCGGGCGGACGGCGCGGCGTGACGATCGAGCGCGTGGCGATCAACTGCATGGACGCGACAATTTCCGACAACGACGGCGTGCTGTTGACCGATGAGCCGATCGACCCGGCGGGCGACGCGGCTTACTTCTCCACGCTGCCCATCCGGCGCATGCAGCGCGTGCTGCGCGAGGCGGGCTTCACCGCCTCCATCTCGAACAGCGCGGGCACATTCGTATGTAATCGCGTGCTGTACGAGGCATTGTCCGTCGCATCCCGGATGAAAAGTGCGCCGCTTTGCGGGTTCATTCACCTGCCCTATCTTTCCCAGCAGGCCGAGGGCAAACAGCCCCAGCCGCCCTGCATGCCCCTTGAAGACATGATTTCGGCTCTTGAAACGGCGATAAACGCCCTGATAGACGAAAAGGAGGACAAGCCATGAACATCTTCCCTCAGCCAAAAAGCCTGACCGAGCAGGCGGGCGCGTTCTGCTTCGGCAGCCGCGTCGTGATGCACGTAAACTGTAACCTTTCCGAGCGCAGAAAGGCGCTGCTGCGCAGTCTGTGGAACCGCTTCAGTCTGACCGGCTCGACGCTGGAAATCGCTGAAAACAGCCTGCTGCCCGCCTTCTGCGCGCGGATCGGCCAGGCGGAGCTTCCCGCGCTCGAGGCGGCCGACGAGTACGCCGCGGTCGTCACGCCTGCCGGCATTGGCCTGGCCGCGAAGGACGAGACCGGCCTTCTGCACGCCTTTTATTCCCTGATTCAGGCGATCGATCCGATCAGCCTGGACTACGGCAGCGAGGCGCTCGAAATTCCCTGCCTGACCATCCACGACCACCCCAGCATGGCCATGCGCAGTATCCACGTGTGCGTGTTCCCCGAGACCACGCTGACGCTGCTTGAGAAGTGCTTCACAATGGCCGGCCTGCTCAAATGCAGCCACATCGTGCTCGAGTTCTGGGGCACAATCCAGTACGACGCGCTGCCCGAGATGGCCTGGAGCGGCCGTTCCTACTCCAAGCGCCAGATCAAACCGCTGATCGAGCTGGCCAGCGACTTCGGCATGGAGGTCGTGCCGATGACCAACCACCTGGGCCACGCCTCGCAGGCGCGCGGCGGCATGGGCAAGCACGCGGTGCTCGACCAGAATCCGCGCCTGGCCACCCTGTTCGAGCCGGACGGCTGGACCTGGTGCCTGAGCAACCCGCGCGTACACACGCTGCTTCGCCGCTTCCGCGAGGAGCTGATCGAGCTGTGCGGCGAGGGCAAATACTTCCACCTGGGCTGCGACGAGGCCTATTCCTATGCCTCCTGCCGCCGCTGTGCGGGCAAGGATCGCGTCGAGATGCTGGCGCGCTACCTCAACGGCCTGGCCGCCGAGCTGGACGAGCAGGGCCGCAGGGGCTTCATCTGGGGCGACCAGTTCCTGGAGACCGAGGCCTGGAAGGGCACCGGCTATATCGCCACCTCCCGCCCCGACCAGATGACCCACCTGGCGCTCGAGAAGCTCGACCGCCGCCTGATCATCGCCGACTGGCAGTACAACCTGACCGAGGAAGAGAAAATCCGCAGCGCCGAATCGTTCAGGGAAAAGGGCTTCGACGTCGTGCTGTGCCCCTGGGACGGCGGCGGCGCGAAGAATACCGCATGCCTGGCCAAAGCGGCCGACAGGCAGCATCTCTCCGGCCTGATGGTTACCACCTGGCACCACCTGCCCACGATGATGATGCGCTTTCCCGATCACCTGAGCGCGGCCTGGAACGGCGCGGACTTTGCGGGCGACCCGCACGTGCCCTTCACCTCCTCCGTGCTCATCCGCAAGCTGATGCCCAAGCCCAGCCGCTTCGAGGATTCGGGCTTCTATTCCTGGGAGGTGGACAGCACCTATACCGTCAATCCGTAATCGCAAAGCCCCCGGGACGCCGATCGGCAGTTCCCGGGGGCGCGTTTTTGTCGGAGGCATTCGCTCAGGCCACGCGGCGGCGCCACACGTCCTTCTTATAGAAGCAAACCGACATCGCGGTCGCGACGCACCAGCTCACCGGCCAGGCGCACCAGATGCCCGTCGGGCCGAAGAACCTCGACAGCGCCAGCGCCAGCACGACGCGCATGGTCAGGTCGGTAAAGGTGGCGATCATGAACTCCTTCATGCAGCCCGCGCCGCGCAGCACGCCGTCCACTGCCAGCTTACAGGAGACCACGAAGTAGAACGGCGACAGGATGCGCAGGAACATCACGCCGGTCGCGCTGGCCACGTCGGTTTCACTGTTCATGAACAGCTCGAGCAGCTGCCTCCCCGCGAAGAAGTAGGCCGCGAACAGTACCGCGCTGAACAGCCAGACCATGCGCAGGGCGGCGCCCAGACCCTCCCGGACGCGCTCCGGCTTTTCCGCGCCCAGGTTCTGCGCGGTGTAGTTGGACACGCCGTTGCCGATGGTGGTGAACGAGGTGATGACCATGTTATTGAACTTGACCGCGGCCGAATAGCCCGCGATGACGCTCGCGCCGAAGCTGTTGATGACGCTCTGGATGATGATGTTGCCCACCGAGATGAAGCTCTGCTGCAGGATGCTCGGCACGGCGATGCGCGCCACCCTGCCCAGCATCGGCAGGGAGAACCACTCGTGTTTGCCGTCCGAGGGCAGGCTCTTCACGCGAATCAGCACGAACAGCAGCGCCAGCACGCAGCTCACGCCCTGGCACAGGAAGGTCGCCCAGGCCACGCCCGCCACGCCCATGTGAAAGGCCTTCACGAACAGGATGTCCATGAAAATGTTGGACGTGGAAGAGGCCGCCAGGAAGAAAAACGGCGTGCGCGAGTCGCCCAGCGCCGAGAACACGCCGGTCGCGATGTTATAAAAGAACATAAAGGGCAGACCCCAGCAGTAGATGTCCAGATAGAGCTGCGAGTCGGCGAAGATCTCCTCGGGCGTGTTGATCAGGCGCAGAAGCAGCCCGCTGCCCGCAATGCCGATTACCATCAGCGCCCCGCACAGCGCCGCGCAGCCGATGAAGGCGGTCGAGACGGCCGTCCTGAGGTCGCGATACCTGCGCGCGCCGAAGAGCTGCGACAGGATGACCGAGCAGCCGATGTTGCTGCCGAACGCAAAGGCAATGAAGATCAGCGTGATTTCATAGCTGTTGCCCACGGCGGCCAGCGCGTTTTCGCCAATGAACTTGCCGGCGACCAGGCTGTCGGCGATGTTGTAAAGCTGCTGGAATATCACGCTGCCGAACAGCGGCAGACAAAAGCGCCACAGCACCGACGAGGGCTTGCCGACGGTCAGATCCCTGTTCATGAACAACTCCCCTTTTCCCTTGACTTTCTCACAGAACCGTATTATACTGCAAAAGGCGGCATGCGTAAAATATATATTTGATATTCTCATCATGCGTCTGTGAGATGACGGAGGGGCCATGTACATCAGCTATGACGACTATCGGGTGTTTTACTACGCGGCGAAATACGAGAACCTGACCCAGGCGGCCGAGCTGCTGCTGTCCAGTCAGCCCAATGTGACGCGATCCATCCGGCGGCTGGAGGATCAGCTGGGCGTGCGGCTGTTCGCGCGCTCAAACCGGGGCGTACAGCTCACCCCCGAGGGCGAAAAGTTGTACGCGCGGGTATCAGTCGCGATGGAGCAGCTGCAGCTGGGTGAGGAAGAGCTGGCGCGCGAAAAGAGCCTGGAAAGCGGCAGCGTGTCGGTCGGGGCGACAGAGACGGCGATGCACGGCCTGCTGCTGCCGGTGCTTCAGCGCTTTCACGCCGACTATCCGGGCGTGCGCATCCGCATTTCCTATTATTCCACGCCGCAGGCGCTTTCGGCGGTCAGGTCCCGCAGCGTAGACTTCGCGGTGATTACCGCCGGGCGGGAAATCGACAGCGCGCTCAGGGAGCGGGTGCTGATGCGGTTTCATGAGCTGCCCGTGTGCGGCGAGACCTACGCGCGCCTGGCCGCGGGGACGCATACGCTGGAGGAGCTGTCCCGCTATCCGCTGATCTCCCTCGGGCGGAGCAGCTGCACCTACGTCTTTTACAGCGAGTTGTTCCTGCAGAAAAAGCTGCGCTTCGAGCCGGACGTCGAGGCGGCCATCACCGACCAGATCCCGCCAATGGTGGCCTGCGGACTGGGAATCGGGTTCGTGCCCGACTTCATGCTTTCGAGCCTGCCGCGCGAGCAGCGCGTGCGCCCGATTACCCTGGACGAGCCCATTCCCCCGCGCCACATCAGCCTGGTGCAGGAAAACGGCCGCACGCTGACCACCGCCGCCATGCGCCTGATTCATTACCTGACGGATAAAGGCGCCTCAACGGACGGCTGATCACAGCTTCAGGTCGTACTGCCGCTCGAGCGCCTCCCAGTCGCGCAGGAACCGCAGTCCCTCCTCGTCCCGCGCAATCCAGCCCAGCGCTTCCCGTACCGCGCCGACGAAGTCGCGCCTCAGGCCGGTCATGCCATACCTGAGCAGCGGACACATCGCCCGGGCGCGCAGGTCGAAGCCCACGTCTACCCGGCCGTCCGCGTCGAGCCTGGGCGTGAGCGGAAAGATCATGCAGCCCAGCGGCCGCTTCTCCCGCTCGCACATGTCCTCGCACACCAGCATCCGCGCGCGTTTCCCGCCCAGTATGGCTGAATCCTCCGCGACCCTCCCCCAGGCCGTCTCGCCCAGCAGCTCCTCCTCGCCCGGGAACAGGTACACGCCGCCCTGGCCGTCCTCGTCCGGCTGGCAGCAGGCCGCGCCGCAGCTCCTTCCGCAGTCCCGCGCCATGGGCGTTACGTTCGTCAGCAGCGCCCGCGCCTTCATCAGGTACTCTCTATTCATGACAGTCTCCTCCGCGTTTTTTTGTTATCATACCATGTCCAAGTTAAGTTTGAAATTGTCTCTGTACATTTCTGCCCGACTATGCTATACTATCTCCAGCCTCAATGAGAGCCCATGATATCCCGGTCACTCCTGGTGGTGTTCCGACCCTATGGTGAACTCGGTAGCTAGGCAATTCATTCGGAAGGCACATCATTTTAGGAGGTTTTACCCCATGTTTGAAGACAAGACTCTGGTTTGCCGTGAGTGCGGCAACGAATTCGTGTTCACCGCGTCTGAGCAGCAGTTCTACGCCGACAAGGGCTTCCAGAACGAGCCCGGCCGCTGCCCCGCCTGCCGCGCTGCCCGCCGCGCCGCCAACAACCAGGCTCGCCCCGAGCGCAAGATGTACGATGTGATCTGCGATGGCTGCGGCCGTCCCACCCAGGTGCCCTTCCAGCCCCGCGGTGACCGTCCGGTCTACTGCCGCGATTGCTTCGATCAGCAGCGCGCTTCCCGCTATTAATCAGTGAATCGCTCCCCGTCTTCGGACGGGGAGTCTGCTTGTCAAAAAAGATTTTGACAAGCTGGTGGACGGGGAAGCAAGCTCCCCCGCCACTACCACCCTCACCAGTTTTTGCTGAAATCTAAGAG
>CAKUFB010000016.1 GCA_934647145.1 uncultured Clostridia bacterium | reverse complement strand
TCTTCAGGCGCCTTGACCGGCTCTTCCTTCTTCTTCTCGGGCAGCTTCGCGCCGCAGGCGGAGCAGAAGGCGTTGGAGGAGGGCTGCTCCGCGCCGCACTCGGGGCAGCGGTTGACCTGGCGCAGCTCGTCGATCTTCTTCTTCAGGCCGCTGATTTCGGCGGCGAGCGCATCCACCTTGTCGCACAGCTCATCCATCGTCGCGTCGCTCTGCGCGCCGCGCTGACGCTCGCTGTAGTACAGCTTGCCGATCTCGGCGAACAGCTTCTCGAAGTCGCCCTGCTTGACAGAGACCTGATGCTGCATCCTGGCCAGCTCCGCGGTCTTCTGCGCGCCCTTCTTTATCTTGTCCATATGCTTCGAAAAGTCATCGAAAAATGCCATATCCAAAACCTCCCTATCTTCAGGCATACAGCCGATCCCTTCGGCTGCTTACAGGTACAGTATAACCAGTTTCCTCCAAAATATCAAGTCCCTGAGATGAATACATCGAATAGATTTGATGAAAATGCGCATAATCGAGGATTAGAGGAGGCTGAAAAACATGCTGACCATCTTCATCCGCGCCATCCTATTGTATGTGGTTCTGATGCTGACCATGCGCGCCATGGGCAAGCGGCAGCTCGGCCAGTTCCAGCCCTATGAGTTCGTCATGGTCATGCTGATCGCCAACCTGGTGTCCACGCCCATGAGCGACGTCGCCACGCCGCTTCTGACCGGCCTTTTGCCGGTGGCGGCGCTGTTCATCGTACACACGCTGATCACGCTGGCCTGCATGCGCAGCGACCGGATGCGCGCCGTGCTCAGCGGAAAGCCGTCGCTGATTATCTCCAAGGGCGTGATTCAGCAGGACGAGCTGAAAAAGCTCAATCTGACGCTCTCCGACCTGCTCGAGGGCGTCCGCGCCTGCGGCATACTCGACCCGGGCGAGGTCTGCACCGCGATCATGGAGGCCAACGGCACGATCTCCGCCTTTCCCTTTTCAGACAAACGCCCGCCGCAGACCGGCGAAATGGGCGTCGACCCGGGCTACGAGGGCATGCCGATGATCCTGATTATGGACGGGCGGGTACAGGACAACAACCTGCAAAACACGCAAAAGGACAAGAAGTGGCTCTCGGCGCAGCTGACGCGGCGGGGTCTTTGTCCGGAGGGCGTGTTTCTGTGCGTGCTGGACACGCAGGGGCGACTCTCGATACAGGACAGGCAGGGGAACCTGCGGCAGTTTCAGGCGATTGCGCCGGGCGAGGTGAAGTGGTAATGAAGAGCAGCTGGATTGCGCTGATCGTCGTGGCGGCGGTGAGTATCGGACTGTGCTTGTCCTCCACGGCGCTGATTCGAAGCACGGTTGAGGAGATGGACGCGCGAAGGCTGGGCGTGCTGGAGGCGCTCGAGGCGGGCGACACGCAGGGCGCGTTTTCGCAGCTCGCCGAGATGGCCGCGATCTGGCAGGCCAGGGAGCCGACGCTCGAGATGCTGGCCTTTCACGACCTGCTGCACGAAATTTCCGAGCTGATGATCGAGGCGGACGCGAACCTGACCATCGAGGACGTGGACGACTTCTACCGCTCGATGGCGCTGCTGGGCGAGGCGCTCTCCCACCTTCTGCAGGACGAGCGCCTCACGCTGTCGAACATCCTGTAGCGGCTTCTCACTTTTCCGCGCCGAACAGGCGGTCGGCCACCTCGTCCAGCTCGCCTAAGTCCCACAGAAGGCGGCTGACCACATACTTGTCGCGGATGTCCTTGGTCATGGGGAAGGTTTTTCGCACCTCCTCGGGCGTGAGGCCGATCTGCCCCGGCTCGGTCGGCGCACCCAGGCTCTCAAGCAGCGCCTGGACGGACGCATACGAGGGCAGCTCCTCGTCCATGATCCGCAGCAGCTCCGGCCAGCCGGCAATGATCTTCTCCAGGCGGGCGGCGTGCTTTTTCAGGTCGTACTTGCCCTCTTTCTGTTCGCCGCGGATCATCGCCTCCGCGCCCGGGCCGATGAAGCCGCGCAGCTGCGCGTTCCACGCCTCCAGGTCGAACGCGCGCGCATGGGCGAGCGCCTTTTCGCGGTCGGGCGTGAGCGCCTTCACCTGCTCATACACGCGCAGAGCCAGCAGCGTGCCGATCGCGCACTGTATGCCGTGCAGGTCGCCCGGCGCGCCAAAGGCCAGCGTGCGCATGTCCCAGATGTGGGAGAAGTAGTGCTCCACGCCGGACGCGGGGCGGGACAGTCCGGCGTACTTCATCGCCATGCCGCCCAGCACCAGACCCTCCATCACCGCCGCAACGGCCTGCGGGTCGCGCGCGGGCAGGCCGGGCGCCGCGTCCACGCACTTTTTCAGCGCCCGGCGCACCATTGCGGCCACCGTCTCGCAGTAGTATTCGCCCACCAGCGCGTGCGCGATGCGCCACTCGCAGACGCTCACGTACTTGGCCAGCATGTCGCCGACGCCCGACTGAATCATGTGCATGGGCGCGCGGCACAGCACCGACAGATCGCCCACGATCACGCGGGGCGCGCGGCTGTTGACCGAGACCTTGAGCCCCTCGAGCGCCATCGACGAGGTGGCGCTGGCGTAGCCGTCCATCGAGGGCGCGGTGGCAACGATCAGGTATTCCCGCCCGGACAGGTGCGCGAGAAGCTTGCCCACGTCGTTGATCACGCCCGAGCCGACGCCGATCACCGCGTCGCACGAATCGTCGAACTTCATCGCGGCCAGACCGACCGCCCGCTCGTCCGGCTCGACATGCGCCTCCCGAAACGAGAACCCGGAAAAGGCATAGCCCGCCGCGCAAAGCGTCGAGGCGGCCTTCTCCCCCGCCGCCCTCCATGTGTTTTCGTCGGACAGCAGGAAGGGCTTTTTTACGCCAAGCTTCTTCAGGATCTCCGGCAGGCGCAAGATGGCGTCCTCCTCAATATAGACCTGCTCCACGCCCGCGTAGTGCCTTTTCCCGCAGGCGCACTCAAAGCCGTCCTGCCCGAGCAGCTCGCCGATGGACATTTCTTCGTATTTCATGCTCTGTTCCTCCGCCGCATCGTGTGTTTTTCTTCAGTATAGCCCGAAACGGCGCGCGCGTCAATCCGGCGCGCAAAAAAATCCGGCCGGTTCCCGGTTGATAAGTTAAGTTTGCACGAACTATCTTGAGAAGTGAAACCGATTGGCATATGCTTCCGTCTAAATTGAACCTGGGATAGCTGGGTACATCCCTCGCTCACTAAAAAGGAACGCCGCGCATCGCGCGCCTGAAAGGAAGCTCGTCCGATATGAACACACTCGTCATGATCAATTTCATGATCGCGCTCCTGTTCTTCGTGTGCTATCTGTACCAGTTCATCTACATTCCCATCTCCTGGCACAAAAAGCTGCCCGAGCACAAGAAGACGGTTCCCCATCGCTACGCCGTGCTGATTTCCGCCCGCAACGAGGCGGCGGTCATCGGCCAGCTGATCGAAAGCGTTCGCAGGCAGACCTACGATCAGCGCCTGATCACGACCTTCGTCATCGCCGACAACTGCACCGACGAGACCGCGCGCATTGCCCGCGAGGCCGGCGCGGTGGTTTACGAGCGCGAAAACGACCAGCTGATCGGCAAGGGCTATGCGCTGGACGAGCTGATGCGCCACATCGAGGAGGACTATCCGGACAAGCCGTTCGACGCCTTCCTGGTGCTGGACGCGGACAACGTGCTGGACTGTCATTATCTCGAGGAAATGAACAAGACCTTCTGCGACGGCTACCGCGTGATTACCAGCTACCGCAATTCGAAAAACTACGGCGACAACTGGATCTCCGCCGGGTATTCGCTGTGGTTCCTGCGCGAGGCGAAGTACCTGAACAACGCGCGCATGGCGCTGGGCGTGAGCTGCGCGGTATCGGGCACGGGCTTCCTGTTCAGCCGGGAAATCATCGAAAAGAGCGGCGGCTGGCGGTTCTACCTGCTCACCGAGGACATCGAGTTCACCGTGTACAACGTGCTCGAGGGCGAAAAGATCGGCTACTGCCCCACCGCCATACTCTACGACGAGCAGCCCACCGACTTTCGCCAGTCCTTCCGGCAGCGCCTGCGCTGGGCGAAGGGCTTTTTGCAGGTATTTCGCAGCTACGGCGGGCGGCTGGTCAAGAGCACCCTGCGCGGGTGCTTCTCCGCCTACGACATGACCATGACCACCATGCCCGCCATGCTGCTCACCCTCTCCGGCCTGTTCATGAACCTGATCGCCTGCGCCGTGGGCCTGGCGACGAAAAACATGAAGCTCGCCGAAACGGCGCTGCTCATCCTGAGCGACTACCTGCTGAGCACCTACCTGACCGCCTTTATCGTGGGGCTGATTACCACCATCACCGAGTGGAAGCAGATCTACACCACCACGAGGAAGAAAATCCTGTACCTGTTCACCTTCCCGCTGTTCATGCTGACCTATGTGCCCATCGCCTTCGTGGCGCTGTACAAAAAGGTCTCCTGGAAGCCCATCATCCACAAGGAAGCCAAGTCGGTCGACGACATCTGTTCCGAGCGCCACGCGGCATAAAAAAACAGCCCCCGGCGGGGCTTCAGCTTATCGAGGAAAGATTGGAGGTTCGAAGGGCTGCCGCCCTCTCGAGCTCTCCGAGGTTTTTTTGACAGGCCGCAACCCCTTGACGGGGTTTTTCTTTATATTGCCCGTATGCCGCGTCAGCGCGCGCGGCGGGGCGCGCCGATGCGCCCCGCGCACATTGCCTCGAACGCGCCGATGGTCTCCAGGAAGCTCTCCGGCAGGTAGCTCTCCGCGCGCTGGCGGGCTCTGGCCATTTCCCGCGGGAGCGTCGACCTGCCGAATCGATAGTACGCCCAGGCAATCCCGCCCGCAATGGCCGCCAGGGTATCGCTGTCTCCCCCCAGTGACACGGCGTTGCGGATGGCGTCCTCATAATTGCCCGATTCCAGAAAGGCCGTCAGCGCCTGAGGCACGCTTCCCTGACAGCTCGAGTCAAAGACGTATCCGGCGCGCATCTCGGAAATCGTCTGATTCAGCGGATAAAAGCACTGGCAGTAGCAGCGAATAACCTCCCGCTTTACGCCCGTGCGGGCCAGGTATACGGCGGCCGCAATCGCCTGCGCGCCCTTAACGCCCTCGGGATGGTCGTGCGTCACCTCGGCCGTGAGCCTGGCCAGCGTCAGCGCCTCGTCCAGCGAGCAGGCCAGCAGGCCGCACGGAGAGACGCGCATCGCCGCGCCGTTGCCAAAGCTGCCGTAGGGCTGAGGATTCTCGCTGTAGAGCCACTGTTTGAACCGCTCCCCGTAGCCCGCGTTCGGATACGCGCGGCCCAGCCAGCGCATCTGGCGCACCAGTATTTCCTTATAAACTTCCTCCTCGTGCCAGTCGCATTCCAGTAAAGCGCGCGCCACGGCAACCGTCATCACGGTATCGTCTGTAAAGTGGCATTCCGGCGCAAACATCGCGAAACGCTTGCTCCTCATGCCGACGTCTTCGTATCGTGACCCGACGACGTCGCCGATGATCGCCCCAATCATATCCCGACTCCCCTTCTTTACCCGCCTGTTCCGGCGGGCAGAAACATCCATTTTCTCCTTATTATAGCACATATACCGGCATTTTTCAAACCGTCTTGCGTAAAAATGAGCTGCGCGGCAGGCTTTTTTCGTTCGTTCAAGGCGATTCCTTCTTGACACCGCGCCCGACTCGCTGTACGATGATCACACATCCCGTATGTCTGGAGAAAACACGCTATGCGAAAGAAAGACTCGCCCTTCCTCCCCGCGGAACGCTCCGCCTCCTCGCTGCAGTTTTCCCGCACGCTCTCGCAGGGCGGCATGACGCAGCTGCATGAGCACCACGACGAGTACGAGCTGGCCGTGCTGGTCACCGGCTCCGGCTGGTGCTACTTTCAAAACGAAATTCTGCGCATGGAAGGTGGAAATCTGTATCTTCTGCCCCCGGGACTGCCGCATATGATGCGCTACTTCGATCTGACGCCGCACGTGATGTATCATATCATGTTTCGGCCGAGCATGCTCGATCAGCTTTCTATCGAGTTCGGAGTGGCGCTTCAGGCCGCCTTTTCCCATCGGCGGGTGTTCGCGCTCACCGAGGAGCTTGCCCGCCGCCTGGAGCAGGCGCGCATGACGGATCTGACCTCAAACGACCCGCTCGACCGCAGCATCCGCCACATGCAGATCAAGTGCGTACTGCTGACCATCGCCAAGCAGCTGCGCGCGCTCGATGAAGCCTGCCCGGAAGCCGCCCATCCGCAGCTGGCCGAGGCGCTGCGCTATATCCGCTCGCACTATGCCGAGGAGCTGAGCATGCTCCGCCTCTCCGAAATCTGCGGGCTGAGCCAGTCCTACCTGTGCCGCCTCTTCCGCCGCGAAACCGGCCGAACGCCGGGAGAATACCTGCTCGCCGTCCGTCTGGAAAACGCCCGCCGCCTGCTTCGCGAGGGAGAGCTGAACGTCTCGCAGGTCGCGCTGCGCACCGGTTTCAACAGCACCGCTTACTTTGACCGGCGGTTTCGCCTGGACGCAGGCATGTCTCCCTCCGAGTATCAGGCGCACTATGGCGCGGAAGAGCCGCATCCCTCCTCAAAATAAGAAAAAATTTCTCGTAACTTCCTAAAATGGCGATCCGTCCTCTTGACACGACCCGTTTTAGGAAGTATAATTGAGCTGTCTTCCAGAAAAAGCAGTCGAATGAGAAGCTTTCTTCCTATTTTGCGGAGGTATTTTTCTATGGAACTTTTCTCACAAAAGCTCAGACAGGCTCGCAAGCGAGTCCGCCTGAGTCAGAGTCAGCTGGCTGAGCGGGTGGGCGTCACGCAGCGCTCCATGACCAACTATGAATGCGGCCGCGCCGTACCGCGCAGGAAAACTCTGCAGAAAATAGCCAGGGAGCTGCATGTCACGGTAGAATACCTGACGAACGACGCGGTAAGCGATCCGCAGGCCGGCCGCCTGCGCGAGGAGCGCCTGATGACCGCGCGCGCGCTGTTCGGCCGGCGCGGCGAGCAGGAAATGAACGAGCTGATGGAGCGCAACGCCGCTTTTTTCGCCGGCGGCAGCGTGGATCAGGAGGCCAAGGACGCCTTTTTCGACGCGCTGATGACCGCCTACATCACCTGCAAAAACGAGGCGCGCGCCCGCTACGGGGCTTCCGATGACGACGAAGAGGACGACGCGCAGCGGCCCGGCCCCGAGGATGAGCAATGACCGGCGACTACATCATCAGGCAGGTGCGTAAGCTGACCGAGCGCTACGGCGAGACCCATCCGGAACGGCTGTGCCGCGCCATGGGCGTGTTGGTCATGCGCCAGAACATGGGGCGCGAGGACAACGCCTGCAAGGGTTTTTTCCTGTGCAAATGCCGCGTGCGGCTGATCATGCTCAACGCCGACCTTCCCCGTTCGCTCCAGCGCATTGTCCTGGCTCACGAGCTGGGTCACGCGGTGCTGCACGACCGTCTCTCGGCGCAGGCGGGGTTTCACGACTTCTCGCTCTTCGACGAGGCTTCCGTCTGCGAATACGAGGCCAATCTGTTCGCGGCTGAGCTGCTGCTGCCCGATGAACGGGTTCTGGAGCAGCTCGAGGAGGACTCCTCCTTTTTCCATGTCGCCCGTTCGCTGTGCGTGCCGCCCGAGCTGCTGGACTTCAAGCTCCGTCTGATGAACCGGCGCGGTTTTCACCTGCCCATACCGCTGGACGCCAAGAGTACCTTTCTTCAGCATCTTGGGCGCGACGGCCGCTTTTAGGCCGCCTCGGGCAGGAAGATTCCGGGGCGCAAACGCCCGAAACGACAAAGTATGCCTTTCCCCCACGCCCCGGCGCGTCTCTCCTTTTTCCCGCGTCCGGTGACAGAAATCCGCAGCGTTCTACTTTTCACCGCGCCCGCATAAGAAAATGACAGGAAGATTCTTCCGCCCACGAAAGATGCCGCGCGAAGACGCGCACACTTCAGGTCTGGGAGGTTCATCCATGAATACAAAATCCGTCAAGGTTTACGTCAATGTGCTGGCCTCGTTCGACACGGACGGACGACTGCGGCCGCTCGCCCTGCTCTGGGAGGATGGGCGCAAGTATCGCATCGATCAGGTGCTGGACGTCCGTTCGGCGGCGTCGCTCCGCGCGGGCGGCCAGGGCGACCGCTACACCATCCGCGTGGGCAGCCGCGAGAGCTTCCTCTTCTTCGAGCGCAGCCCGGCCGTGGCCGGCGTCGAGCTGGGGCGATGGTTCGTCGAGCGCCGCTGGGCGTGAGCTTTTAAGAAGTTTCCACTTTCGAGGTTTTCATGGAACACGTATGCTTTTACGATCGAGTCGATGACGCTCTGCTCAAATTCGCCGTGATTTTCGCGTGCATGAATGGACGCTGGCTGCTCTGCCGCCACAGGGCGCGGGATACCTGGGAGCTGCCTGGCGGCCGTCGCGAGCCGGGCGAATCCATCCTGCAGACCGCGCGGCGCGAGCTGTACGAGGAAACCGGCGCAACCCGGTACGAGCTGTCCCCCGCTGTCGCTTATTCCGTGGACGACGGCGCGCAGAAAACCTTCGGCATGCTCTTTCTCGCCGAGGTTTTCACTCGCGAAGAAGCGCTTCACTTTGAAATCGAGCAGGTTCAGCTCTTCGACTGCTTCCCGGCCAACTGGACCTATCCGCACATACAACCCCATCTGATTGCCTGGATGCTAGCGCACAGAGCCGAGCTGCAGGCTGCTCCCGCCTACCTTCCTCATACTGCCGAATCCGCCGCGCGGAACAGGTAAAAACATTTTCGCCCGCGCAAAAGGCCCCGCAAAACGCCGGGCCTTCTCGAAAGGATCGTTGTTCGATTCAGAAGCGAGTCAGCAGCCCGTAAAGCTCCGGACGGCGCTCGCTGCGGTAGATATTCTCCGGCGTGGAGGGCGCATCCGGCACGGACAGCCAGAACACCTTGTCGTGGTCGCTCAGGTCGATTTCCGCGACGGCCGCGGCGCCGTATTCCTCCGTCTGGGCCAGGATTTTGCCGGAGGGGCTGATGACGCGGCAGGGCATCACGCCGTGCTTCGTCTCGTTCTTCACGCCGCAGCCCACCACGTACACGCCGTTTTCCTTGGCGCGGCTGATGTGGCGGAAGCCCGGGTCGCCGACCGTCGGAATCAGGATCACCTCCGCGCCCTTCAGACCCAGCACGCGCGCCGGCTCCGGGAAATACGCGTCCCAGCAGACCAGTATGCCCACCCGGCCGAACTCGGTATCAAAGACGGGCAGCTCGTCGCCGGGCGTCAGGCCCTCTTCGTATTCCGCGGTGGTCAGGTGCGACTTGGAGTACTTCGCCTCGATCCGACCCTCGCGGTCAAACAGCACGGCGGTGTTGTACAGGCGATCCTGCGCGTCGCGCTCGTGCATGTCGATGAGGATGTGCACGCCGTACTGCTTTGCCTTGGCCGACATCGCGCGGCACTGCGCGCCGTCGGTGGTCTCGCTGCTTTCCTGATAGCTCAGGCCGGCGGCGTGGTCGTACAGTGCCTCACTGAACACGATCAGGTCGGGCTTTTCGGCCTGCATCAGCCGGTCGACCATTGCCTCCATGTCGCGCAGGGTTTCCGCGCAGGTAGGCTTGGACTGAAGCAGCGCCGAGGCGACCCGGAGCTTTCTTCTGGGCGCGGGCGCCTCGGTTTCGCGCAGGTCCGGCATGCCAAAGCGCGCCTTGCCCGCCCCGCGCAGGCCCACCTCGACCATCAGACTCGTCCAGCCGCTCTGCGCCCGGAAGCTGAGCTTTTTGAGCGTCCCCCGCTCGTCGGCGTTGACGGCATACGCCCGCTCGAAAATTCTGCCGCCTTCATCCATAAAGTAGAGCATCGCGTAGGGCGCGACGGAGCTGCGCACGCCCTCGGCCGCGCACTCGACACAGAATGCGTAGTATTTGCCCGGCTCGATGGCCACCTTTTCGCTCTGCCAGCGCGCCATCGCGGTAAACTCCTTCTCGATGACCAGCTCGTCGCCGCGCCGCTCGCCCAGGGCGGGCATGACGCTCTCAAAACGCCAGTTCTGTGCCTCAAAATTCATCATAGCTTCCTCCCTTACTTACTCTGCCTAGCCCTTGATCGCGCCCAGCATAATGCCCTTCATGAAGTACTTTTGCAGGAAGGGGTACACGCACAGCACGGGCAGCGTGGACACGACGATGGTCGCGTACTTGACCGCCTCGGAATAGGCCTGATAGTCGGCCGCGCCGCCGGAAACGCTGTTTTCCATGCCCGCCGCCTCGGTGTTGCCGGAAATCAGGATTTCCTTGAGAATCAGCTGCAGCGAAAACAGGCTGCGCTTCGTCAGGTAGATGGCCGAGGTCATCCAGTTGTTCCACTTGGCGACGATGAAATACAGCGCCACGACGGCCAGCGAAGGCACGCTCAGCGGCACGTAGATTTTCCACAGCGTGACCCAGTCGCTCGCGCCGTCCAGGTGCGCCGATTCCTCGAGCGACTCGGGAATCGAGCGGAAATAGCTCATGACCAGTATCAGGTTGTAGGTGCTCATCGAGCCGAGCAGGATCTGCGACCAGACCGTGTTGAGCAGGCCGTAGGACTGCATGACGACGTAGGTCGGAATCAGGCCGCCGCCAAAGAACATGGTGATGATCAGCACGGTCATGAAGAAGCTCTGGCCGGGAAAGCGGCTGCGCGAGAGCACGAACGCGCCCAGTATGCACAGGAGCATGCCCAGCGCCGTGCCGGCCACGACGTAAAGCAGCGTGTTGCGGTACCCCATCCAGATATTGGGGTTTTTGAAGACCAGCATGAACGCGCCGGTATTGAAGCCGCGCGGCCAGAGCAGGATTTTGCTGCCGGTGTACAGCTGCACCGGTTCGCTGAGGGATGCCCACAGCACGTACAGGCAGGGGTACAGGCAGCAGATCGTCAGCAGCGTCAGCAGCAGCAGATTGACGCATTCGAACAGGTAATCGATCAATTTCTTGCTTTCAACCATACGGACGCCTCCTCAGAACAGGCCGCGCTGGCCCACGAGCTTGGAAAAGCGATCGGCCGCCAGCAGCAGCGCCATGTTGATCACCGACTCGAACAGGCCGACCGCCGAAGTCAGGCCGTATTTGCCGTCCGACAGGCCGCGCCGGTAGATGTAGGTCGAGATGACGTCCGCCTTCTCGTAGACCGAGGGGCTGTACAGCAGCAGGATTTTCTCGCTGCCGACGGCCATGATGCCGCCCACCTGCATGATCAGCAGGATGGTGATCGTGGGCAGGATGCCCGGAAGCGACACGTGCCACAGGCGGCGAAAGCGCCCCGCGCCGTCGATGGTCGCGGCCTCGTAGAGGGTCGGGTCGATGCCGGCGAGCGCGGACAGGTAGATGATCGAGCCCCAGCCCACCCCCTGCAGAATGCCGGAGGCGATATAGACCGGGTAGAAGCAGTTCGGGTCGTTGTTGAAGTCGATTTTGCCCAGACCGAGCCTCTTGAGCAGCTCGTTGAGGATGCCGTTGTTGGACACGAAGGTCAGTATGATCGAGGCCATGACCACCATCGAGATGAAATGCGGCATGTAGGTAATGGTCTGCACCACCTTGAGAAAGCGCTTCTGCCGCACCTCGTTCATCATCAGCGCCAGGATAATGGGCGCGGGAAAGCCGAAGATCAGCGACAGCAGGCTGATGGAGAGCGTGTTTCGGATGCAGCGCCAGGCGTAAATCGAATCGAAAAAGCTCCTGAAGTTGTCCAGGCCGCACCAGGCGCTGCCCAGGAAGCCGCGCGTCACCTTGTAGTTCTTGAACGCGATGGCCACGCCGAACATCGGCACGTAGTTGAACAGAATATAGTAGGCAAGCACCGGCAGGAACATCAGGTACAGCATCCAGTACTTGCCCATGGTCGCGCGAAGGCCCGTTTTCTTTCGCAGGCTCGCCGGTTGGCTCATGAGCAGCGCCCCTTTCAAGGCAGACTTCGGTCTGTTTTGTATCACCAGATATAGACTTCGGTCTGTTTTTCGACGGTCTGTTTTAGACCTCGGTCTGTTTTTGAAAAGAAGGGACGCCCTTCGCGGCGTCCCCTCGCGTGCGGCGGAGAATTATCCGAGGTAGCGCTCGTACGCAGCCTGATAGATCTCGAGGATGCGCTCGATGTGCATGCTCTTGAGCTTGTTCTGGATTTCGGGAATCTGGTCGATGGCGATGGCGCCGTTGACCAGGCCGGCGTAGTTCTCCTCCATGTAGGTCTTGATGTCGGCCATCCAGTCGGTCATTTCCTCGGTCTCCTCGGCGGTGAAGGTCAGCGCGGGCAGGATGCCGGACATGTCGTTGGTCGCAGCCCAGGTCTGAATCGCGCCGTAGGCGTATTCGCTCAGGGAATTCCAGTACGCGTCCAGCGAGCAGCGGAACGGGAACACGGCGGCGGTGCCGAAGTTGCGGGTGACTTCCTTATCCTCGGCCTTGATCGCGTCAAACGCCTCCGTCCACTGCACCTTGCCGTCCGCGTCGATGGTGTAGTCCACGTCCTTTTCGCCGTAGTTGGTGATCATGTAGCCCTCGTCGGTGAAGATGTAGTTGAGGAAATTCGCGGCCTTCTCCGGCTCCGCGCAGGCGGTGGTGATGGCGCAGCTGGAGCCGTACTGCATGCTGGAGATGTAGTTCGCGTCGAAGGAATATGGCTTGGAGTCCGCGTCCTTCTTCAGGTTGGTGATGCCGATCACCTTGAAGGTGGGATTCTGCTCCTTCATGGCGTTCATCATCTGGTTGGGCTGGAATTCAAAGGTCATCATGGACTGGCTGGACATGATCTTGGCCTTCTCCGCCTCGCGATCCTGGGTGGCGTAGTCGGGGTCGATCAGACCCTCTTCGTACAGGGTGTGGATGTAGTCCATGGCCTCGGTGAACTGCTCGCTCATCGGGCCGTAAACCACCTTGTCGCCCTCCAGATAGAAGCCGTAGTGGGTGCCGAACGCCCACATCAGCGGGCCAATGCCAATGGTGTTGCCGCGATCAACACCAAAGCCGGAGCCGGTCTGCGGATAGAAGCTCTCGCCGTAGTGCTCCTTGGCCTTCCTGAGCAGCGCGTGATGCTCCTCGATGGTGGTCGGCGCCTGCTCGCCCAGCTCGTCGAGCATGTCCTGACGGATGACCAGACCCATGTACACGCCGCCGCCCAGCTTGTCGTAGGGCTGCGCCAGGTAATAGTACCTGCCGCTGGCCGACTTGATCAGGCCCAGCGAATCGACCGCCTCCATCGCGGCCTTGTAGTCCTTGAGGTTGACGTCCATCATGTCGGTCAGATCGACGATCACGCCGTCCTCCGCCCAGACCTCCGCGCCGCCCGCGATGTTCTTCCAACCGTAGGCGATGATGTCCGGCATATCCTTGGACGCAATGAGCAGGTTCAGATTGGTCTGTCCGTCGTTGCCGGACGCGCCGTACTCGAATTCAAAGGTCGTGCCGGTCTTGCGGGAGAGCTCCTGCCAGGCCCAGCAGTCGTTGTAGTCCTTCATGCCGATAGAGGAAAACTTGTCGCTGTACCAGGCAGTCCAAATCCTCAGCTTCTCGGGATACTCGGTCGCGGTCTCGGCCGCGGCGGGCAGGCAGGCGGCAATCAGCAGCGCCGCCAGCAGCAGGCACAACAGGTTTCTCTTCTTCATGGTTTTTCTCCCTTCTCGTTCGCCGCGTTCAGGCCGCGGCTCTGGCCATTATGTTACACGGGATTTGCGCGCCTGGCAAGCCGCAATTTTTGCGTTTGTGCGTGAATTTGCGGTTTTCGGCCGTTTTTCATGCGCGCAATTTTTGCGATTCGAGACAATTATTGCGATTCGGGCGGGCGGGCGTTGACAATGCCGCGTTTTTTCGCTAAGATTAGACTGTATTTCCTTACAAAAGGAGTTCGATCGCATGAAGCCGCGCCTGCCTCTTCAGAGCAAAACCTTCTGGGCCTACCTGACCTCGTTCCTCTCGATCGTGCTGCTGCCGCTGATCGTCATCTGGATACTGCTCAGCACGGTGCTGAACCGCTCGGTGCAGGCGCAGTTCCTGACCTACGAATCGCAGATCCTGCGCTCGGTCAGCGAGCAGGTGGACGCAAACGTTTCCTATTCTATTTACGCGTCCTACTATCTGGGCGGCAACCGCGCCTTCAGGCGGCTGATGATGGAGACCGAGCTGCCTCGAAACACGCGCGAGGACAGCGTGCGCGAGGTCTCCGGCTACCTGCGCGACGTGATCGGCACAGCCAGTATCAACGCGCTGTCCTGCATCTATCTGCCGCACAGGGATCTGGTCGTCACCGCGTCGGGCGGCATGTACTCCTTCGAGGGGTTCTACAACCAGATATTGAACTTTTCCGACTGTTCCGCCGAGGAGCTGCTTTCGCAGCTGCGCGCGGTCAACGCGCCGGCCTTCCTGCGACCGGTCACGCAGGCGCTCTCCGGGCAGCAGTGGCTGTGCATGGCCGTCCATATCAACGCGGGCTACCTCAACCGCCCGGCCTATCTGCTGGCCTTTTATCAGGTGGACAAGCTGACAAACGTGCTCACGCAGCGCCTTCCAGACCAGAGTCTGTTTTCAATCTGCTCGCCCGAGGGTGAGTACCTGACCGGCACCGCGCCGCTTTTGCCTCTGCCGGAGGGCGAGGAAATTCTCTCGCATCAGATCGACGGCACGGCCTACCTGGCCTTCCTTGAAACCTCGTCCGCCAGCGGGCTGCGGTTCATCTACTACCTGCCTCAGGCGCACGTGCTCCGGCAGCTGACCGTCTATCAGCGCGTGTTCGTGGCCGTGCTGTGCGCGCTGCTGGCGCTGTGCGGCGCAATGGCCTTTCTGCTGGCCTATCGCCACTATCTGCCGATCAGGCGGCTGTTCCAGCGCGCCTTCCCGAGCGCGATTCCCTCCGGGCGGGAACTGGAGCGCGTGTCCGAATCGCTCGAGCAGGCCAGAAAACAGGGCGAGGTCTATTCCCGCCAGGTGCGCAGCCAGTACGCCCAGCTGCAGAACCAGCTGCTCGGGCAGCTGCTCACCGTGGCCGGGCACGACGACGACGCGCTGTCCGACCTGCTGGGCGAGTATCAGATCAGCCTGGGCCGGGAGCCCTACTGCGTGGCCGTGGTCAGGGGCAATCCGCCCGCGCTCCGGCGGATCACCGGCGCGCAGCTGTGCCTCTTCCCCACCACCGACTACTGCGCGCTGATCCTGCCCTGGGAAAACCGCGACAGCCTGACCCGGCAGATGCGCGAGCTGGCCCCCGACTGCGTGTGGAGCCTGAGCGGCGCCAGCGGGCGGGTCAGCGAGCTGAGCCGGTGCTTCCGTGAGGCGCTTTCTCTGCTCGAGCCGCACGAGATCGGGCGCGAGCACGGCATGGTCTATCCGCTGAGCGACCAGCTGGGGCTGGTGGGCGCGCTCAGCGGCGGCGATGCGGCCGAGTGCGAAGGCATACTGCGCGAGCTGTGGCGCATCAACGAGGCGCGCGACCTGCCGGAGGGCGAAAGGCTGCAGCTGCTGCACCGGCTGGCGACCACCGCCTACCACGCCTACGCCGCCGGTGAAAAGACCAGCGACCGCGCGCCGATCGGGTGCATGGACCAGGTGCTCGCCTGCGAAAAGGCGGACGAGCGCGCCTTCGAGCTGCTGCTTGAGCTGTACCGCGCGGTCGCACGGGCCTGCGGCGCCACCCAGCGCGAACGCAGCCGCTCGCTCATCGAGGCCGTGCGCGAGTACATCGAGCTCAACTACGCCGACAGCAGTCTGTCGCTCGACTCGGTCGCCGAGGCCTGCCACGTCTCCTATTTCTACCTTTCCCACATGTTCCGCGCCGCCGGCAGCGAGAGCTTCTCCGAAATGCTCAACGCCTGCCGCGCGCGCAAGGCCGGCGAGCTGATTCGTCAGGGCGAGCTGAGCCTGAACGAAATCGCCCTGCGCGTGGGCTACACCAGCCCGGGCAGCTTCTCCCGCGCCTTCCGAAAGCAGACCGGCGTCTCCCCGCAAAAGTTCAAATGACCCTCCGGCGCACTTGACATGAGCGGTGCGCCGGTTTATAATACCAGTATGACCTTTTTCTTCCGGCATTCGCCTATTTAATAGGTAGAAACTTGTATAGAAAGGATCTGTTTGCATGAACTTTGACAAGCTGGCCGCCTTTCAGGATCGCCTGATCGAGCGCGGCATCGGCGGCAGCGACTGCGCGATCTACGTGGGCTTCGACCCGGTCTACCGCCACTTTTCCGGCTGGCAGAATCGCGAGGCGTACATTCACACCTCCCAAAGCACGCTCTATCGCATGTTCTCGATGACCAAGCCGGTGACCTGTGCCGCCGCCATGCAGCTCTTCGAGCAGGGCGAGTTTCTGCTCAACGACCCGCTCTCCGACTACCTGCCCGAGTTCCGGGATATGCAGGTGCGCGAGCGGCTGGCCGACGGCAGCGAGATCCTGCGCCCGGCGAAGAACCCGATCCGGGTGCAGAACCTGTTCGAAATGACGGCCGGATTGGACTATAACATGGAGGAGCCCGCGCTGAAGGCGCTTTATGAAGAGACCGGCCTGCGCTTCACCACCCGCCAGTTCGCCCAGGCGCTGGCCAAGGGCAGTCTGCTCTTTGAGCCGGGCACGCACTGGCGCTACAGCCTGGCGCACGACGTGCTGGGCGCGCTGATCGAGGTGATCAGCGGCATGACGTTCGACCAATACCTGAAAAAGAACGTTTTCGAGCCGCTGGGCATGAAGACCGCCTGCTTCCGCGAATCCGAGATCGACAAAAGCCGCCTGTGTCGCCGGTACGGCTTCGACGAAAACCGCAATCTGACGCCCGGCCCGCAGGAAAACCTTCTGCAGCCCAACGAAAGCTTCTTCAGCGGCGGCGCGGGCCTGACGATGACGGTGGACGACTATGCCCGCTTCGCCTGCGCGATGACCAATCGGGGCGTGTCGAAGGAGGGCGTGCGGCTGCTCTCCGGCCGGACGGTCGACCTGATGCGGACGAATCGCCTGTGCCCCGCGGCGCTGGCCGACTATCAGGGGCCTGAAACCCGCCCGGGCTACGGCTACGGCCTGGGCGTGCGCACGCTGATCGACCCGGCCGCCTCGGGTTCGCCCGGCGCGCGCGGCGAGTTCGGCTGGGGCGGCGCCTGGGGCACCTATGTGGTGATGGATCCGGAAAATCACGTCACGCTGGTTTACGCCGAGCAGGGCGTGGACACCCAGGCAGGCTATATCCAGCGGCGTCTGCGCAACATGGCCTATACCGCGCTGGAATGGAACGGACTGATCTGAGAAAGGACGATCGCGTATGAAAAAGTGGAAAAAGGCGCTGCTCATCATCCTGTGCGCGCTGCTCGCGCTGATCCTCGCGCTGACCGCCGCGCTGTTTCTCTCCTCCAGGCATCGCTCGAACCCCGCGGACGTGAAGACCTACGACACGACCAACCCGCTCATCATGGCCCGCACGGACGTCTCCGCCCACCGAAGCGGCGCGGGCATCGCCCCCGAGGAGACCATGATGGCCTTCCGCTACTGCGTCGAGCAGGAGGGCTTCGAGATCGACGTGTTCGAGTTCGACCTGCACATCACGAAGGACGACGTGCTGGTGCTGCTGCACGACGACACGCTCGACCGCACCTCGGACAGCGCGAAGGTATTCGGCGAAACCGACGTGCGCCCGGAAAACAAGACCTATGAGGAGCTCAGGCAGCTCAACATGGGCGCGCAGTTCGTGAACGACGCGGGCGAAGCGCCCTATAAAGACCTGACCGAGGTGCCCGACGACCTGCGGATTCTGCGCGTCGAGGATGTGCTGGATTATCTGGACGCGAACGGCGACTTCCGGTACATCATTGAGATCAAGAACAGCGGAGACCTGGGCAAAAAGGGCGTGGACATCCTCTACGGCCTGCTTGAGGAGCGAAACCTGCTCGACAGGGTGTCCTTCGGCACCTTCCACGAGGAAATCAGCGCCTATGTGGACGAAGCCTATCCCGGCCTGCGCAGGAGCGCCTCGATCAAGGAGGTTCTTCGCTTCTGGCTGGCCGCGCTGACCAACAGCAAAAGCTACGAGCCGCCCTGCTCCGTGCTGCAGATTCCCTTCTGCGAGCCCTATCTGAACTACGGCGTGAACCTGGGCACGGCGACCGTCATCAACTACGCCCACGCGCACAACATGGCCGTGCAGTACTGGACGATCAACGACCCCGAGGATATGGCCTACCTGCTCAGCATGGGCGCGGACTGCATCATGACCGACTACCCCGACCTGCTCTATCGCGTCATGCACGGCGAGTCCGAATGAGCGCGCTGGTTTACTACGTCGAGGACGACGCGTCCATCCGCGGCCTGGTGATCTACACGCTGCGCACGATGGGCCTGCAGGCAGAGGGCTTTGAGCGCCCCGCCGACTTCTGGCCCGCGCTCGAGGCGCAGAAGCCCGACCTGATTCTGCTGGACGTGATGCTGCCGGACGAGGACGGCTTCTTCGTGCTGCGGCGGCTCAAGCGCACGCCGGGCGTGATGCGCATACCGGTCGTCATGCTGACCGCGCGCGACGCCGAGGACGACGTGGTACGCGGCCTTGAGGAGGGCGCGGACGACTACCTGAGCAAGCCCTTCGGCGTGATGGAGCTGGTCGCCCGGGTCAAGGCCGTGCTCAGGCGCAGCGCCGCCTCCCCCACGCCCTCGCTTCTGCGGGTGGGCGGGATCGAGGTAGATCAGGAGCGCCACACGGTGCGCGCGCAGGGCGAGCCGGTCGAGCTGACGCTCAAGGAATACCAGCTGCTGACGCTGCTGATGTGCAGGCCCGACCACGTCTTTGAGCGCCAGAAGCTGCTGGGCGAGGTCTGGGGCAGCGACTACTTCGGCGGCGACCACACGCTCGACGCGCACATGCAGACCCTGCGCAGCAAGCTGGGCCCCTGCGCCGGGCAGATACAGACCGTCTATGGACGCGGGTATAAGATTCGTTCCGAGGAGGAAGCGCATTGAAAAAGAAGTTTTTGCAGAGCACACTCGTCACCGTGCTGTTGACCGCGCTGCTGTTCAGCGCATTGATCTGCGTTGTGCTGTTCAATTTTTTCGGCACGCAGGCCGAAAAGGAGCTTTCCGGCAACCTGATGCAGATCAGCCTGGCGATGAATCGCGAGGAAAACCCGGTCGAGTACCTGTCGGCGCTGTCCGAGGCCGGCTTTCACGAGCGCCTGACCTGGATCGCGGAGGACGGCTCCGTGCTCTATGACAGCGAGATGACCCCCTCCGACATGGAAAACCACATGTCCCGCGAGGAAATCGCCCAGGCGGCGCAGTCGGGCAGCGGGCACTCCTTCCGCTACTCGGACACACACCGCGAAAAGACCTATTACTACGCCGCGCGGCTCGCGGACGGCAGTTACCTGCGCCTGAGCGACACGCGAAACAGCGCGCTGGGCATGCTGATGCACCTGATCTGGTGGTTCCTGGCCGCGCTGGCGCTGGCGCTCTTGGCCGCCGTGCTGTTTTCCACCGGCATGGTGCGCAGGCTGGTGGAGCCGATCAACCGCATTCAGCTCAATCAGCCGGAAAAGGGCGCGGTGTATCCCGAGCTTCGGCCGCTGATCGACCGCCTGAGCCAGCAGAACCGCAGCATTCAGGAGTATATTCACGAGCTCAACGCCCGCCAGATCCAGTTCGACGCGATCACCGCGCACATGAGCGAGGGTCTGGTCATGCTGGACGCGCAGGGGCGCATCGTGTTCCTCAACCGCAGCGCGGCGCCCTTCTTCAACACGACCACCGGCCTGGCCGGGCATCAGGTGCTCGACCTGATCGACGCAGAGAACTTCCGCCAGGCCGTCGCCACCGCGCTGCACGGCCACAGCGCCGAGGCCATGCTCGAGAGCCACGGCTCCTTCCACCAGCTGCTGGCCAGCCCGGTGCTCGACGACGGCCACTTCACCGGCGCGGTGCTGCTGATGCTGGACGTGACCGACCGCCGCCTGGCCGAGCAGAACCGGCGCGACTTCACCGCCAACGTCTCCCACGAGCTCAAGACCCCGCTGACCGCCATCATCGGCTACTCCGAGCTGCTCGAAAACGGCCTGGCCGCCCCCGAGGACACCCGCGCGCTGGCCGGACAGATTCATCACGAGGGCACGCGCCTGCTCAGCCTGGTGCAGGACACGCTGCACCTGTCGCAGCTGGACAGCGGCTTCGGCCTGGGCTCGCGCGAGGAGGTGGCGCTCCAGCCGCTGTGCCGCGAGATCGTCGAGCGCTTCCAGCCCATCGCCGCCGAGCGCAAGGTCACGCTCTCCTTCGAGGGCGAGCCGGTTCACGTACACGGCATTCGCCGCCTGCTCGACGAAATCATCGCCAACCTGCTCGACAACGCCATCAAGTACAACGTGCCGGGCGGCAAGGTCAATCTTCGCCTGAAAAACGATCAGGGACACGCCGTGCTCACCGTCGCGGACACGGGCATCGGCATCCCGGAGCGCAGTCAGCCGCGCGTGTTCGAGCGCTTTTACCGCGTGGACAAGAGCCGCTCGAAGGCAACCGGCGGCACAGGCCTCGGCCTGTCGATCGTCAAGCACGCCGTCCAGCTGCACGGCGGCACGATTCAGCTGACCAGTCACGAAAACGAGGGCACGACGATCACCATCACCTTCCCTGCCTGATGCAGACAGCAGCAGCTCAGTTATTCAATAGAGTGACATAGAATGACCGTTCGTCATTTGGAGGGGAAATATGGCTGCCGCAGACCGGATCGGAATCATCGTCAGCTTTATACTTATGGCGCTGTGTGTGTTCATCAGCGCTCGTCAGTTTGCGGAAAAGGGATTCCTGTTTAATAACGCGTATCTGTGGGCCGCAAAAGACGAGCGCGAAAAAATGGACAAAAAGCCTCATTACAGGCAATCTGCCATTGTATTTTGCTTCCTGGGCGCGGTGTTTTTCGTCAGCGGTCTATCGATGGCGCTTCAGATCAGGAAACTGCTTCTGCTTGAAATCCCCTTGATTATCTGTGTTGTCATATACGCAATCATCTCATCGATAAAAATCGAGAAGCAAACGAAGCGATAGCTTCCGATTGGGCA
>CAKUFB010000015.1 GCA_934647145.1 uncultured Clostridia bacterium | reverse complement strand
GCATTGCGGCGCGCGGGGCGGGAAACAATCAGGTATTCAGTCCGCTGACAAACTGCACGCGAGACTCGGCGGCGCGGCAGAACAGCGTATACTCGGAATCCATCTCGGGATGACTGCGCACGCGCAGCAGGATGCGGAACAGGCCGTCCTGCCTGGGCAGATCAACGCTCAGACCGCCGATCTCGGCGTGTGAGTCAGATGCCAGCTCCTGGCAGGGGAAGCTGCCCAAAGGCCGCTCCTCGCCGCTTCCGGGCGCGATATAGAACGCGTCCACGGTCAGCGCCTCCAGGCTCGCCGGCCAGTCGTTGAACACCCACACGCGGCCGTGGAAGCGCTCGCCCGGCTCCCAGCACTGCTTCTCGATGCCCAGGCTGGCCATTTTTGGCCGCAGCGCGGCCTTGACGGCGTAATAGGCGGGCTTGACCACGCAGGGCCAGGCGATCAGGCTGTTGCCGGCGGCGGTGGGCCAGGGCTCGTTCAGGCACCAGTTGATGGCCATGGCGCAGTGCGGCCACTGCTGCCGCATCGCCTCAAACTCGTTCTGATAGCACATCGACTGAATCATCGCGGTCTTGCGGCACAGGTCCTCGGTGCCCTCGAAGCCGCCGAAGAAATACTCCGCCTCGCAGAAGCGCGCCCAGGAGTCCTTGACCCAGGCGTTGAAGGCGTGATGCTCGCGCCAGACCTCGTTTTCCGGGCGGCAGTCGTCGAAGTCCTCGGGCGACATGAATGTGCGCAGGTATCTCGCCGGGGAGACCGACGGACAGCCGAACTCGGTATAGGCGGTGTTGTGGCTGTGCACGAAGCGGGTGAGCAGCTCCTCGTTTTTGGTCTCGTCATAATTCAGGTAGCTGCCGTGACCCATGCCGTTGAGCGGCGAGGTCGCGATAAAGGGCGTGCAGCGATCCTCCTCGTAGCACACGGCGTTGAGCAGGCGCAGCGCGTGGTGCTGATCGGTCATCAGCGACCAGTTGTTGAACAGCTCGTTGCCGCCGCAGTACATCACCACGCAGGGATGCGTGCGCAGGCGGCGGACGATGCTGGTCGCCTCCTGCTTGAGCACGGACAGATAGTGCTCCTCGTCCGGATATTCGTTGCAGGCCAGCGGGAACTCCTGCCAGACCATAATGCCCAGCTCGTCGCACAGCTCGAAGAAGCTCTCCTTGTTGACGAAGCCGCCGCCCCAGATGCGCAGGATGTTCATGTGCGCGTCGCGAACCAGCGTGAGCAGCGATTCATAGTGCTCGGGGGACATCGTGCCGGGAAAGACCTGGGCGTTGACCCAGTTGGAGCCGCGCGCAAACAGCCTGCGGCCGTTGACCTCGAGCGTGGCGGGCGCGTCCGAGCGGCTCTTGGGGAAGTCCTTCGGCTCGTCCCAGCTGCCCTCGTTCATCACCAGGCGCACGCGGCGCAGGCCGATCGGCCTGACGCGCTCGTCGATCACGCTTCCGTCCTCGCCCAGCGCGCGCACGGTCAGCAGGTACCGGGTCTGCTCGCCGCAGCCCACCGGGTACCACAGCCTGGGCTTGTCCAGGCTCAGGCAAAGGCTCGCCTCGCCGCCGGTCAGCGTCCCCTCCGCCCGCGCGACCTCTTTTCCCTCCAGGCTCAGCACCGCCTCGACGGGGCCGTCCTCAGGCGCCTTCGCCTCCACGCGCACATCGCAGCGGGTCAGCTCGTCATTCAGCGTGTAGGACGCGTCCAGGTCGGTCAGCTGCCGCGCCGGGCCGACGGTCAGGTACGCCTCGTCCCACAGCCCGGCCGTCACCAGCCGCGGGTGCCAGTCCCAGCTGTAGCAGGCCGGGGACTTGCAGCTTTTGCGCGCCTGGGTGCGGGTGTCGGAGTCGTCCGCCTTGGGCGCGGGGAAGATCAGCACCTGCAGGCAGACCGTGCGCCCGGCAAAGCGGGTCACGTCCAGGTGAACCGGCCGGAACATGCCCTCGTCGTCCGCCAGGCACTCGCCGTCCGCCAGAATCCTGTAGCGGTAGTCAATGCCCAGAAAGTGCAGAAAGGCGCGCTCGCCCGCCCCGCAGGGAATCTGCAGGCGGCTCTCGTACAGCCAGTACACGTCCTCCATCCACTTGTAGTCCTTGAAGTTCACGCCCTTCCAGAAGGGCGGCCAGCCCTTGGCGCGCGCGTAATCCAGCTGCACCGCGCCCGGCACGCTGGCGGGCGTCATCTCCTGCGGCCGTCCGTCCGGCGCGGACTGATACCCCACCTGCCAGGTGATCTCGTATCGCTTCAAAACAATCCCTCCGTTTCTGTAGAATCACGCAAAAAGTACGCAGGGGAGGCCGCCTTTTCAAAAAGGCGCCTCCCCGGGAAAGCACCTGCTCACGCGATCGGGTGACTGGACAGGTGATCCATGATCTCGTAAATGCGCTGCAGGTCGTCGGCGCTCTGGTAGTGCACCACCAGCTTGCCCTTGTTCTCGTCGCCGGACAGCTCCACGCGCGCGCCGAACACGTCCCGCGCCATGCGCTCCAGACGCTTATACTCCGGGTCGACCGGCCTGGGCTCGGGCTTGGGCTCGTCCTTCTTTTCGAGCTGCTGGCGGCAGATCTTTTCCAGCTGGCGCACCGACCAGCCCTGCGCCGCGGCCAGCTGCGCGAGCTTCACCTGCATGTCGCGCGACAGGGGCACCAGCGCGCGGCCATGTCCCGCGGACAGCCTGCCGTCGCGAATCATGCTCAGCACCGCCTCGGGCAGCGTCAGCAGGCGCAGCGTGTTGGCCACCGCCGGCCGGCTCTTGCCCAGGCGCTCGGCCACCTTGTCCTGGGTCAGGCCGCACTGCTCCATCAGCCGCTTCACGCCCATGGCCTCCTCGACCGGGTTCAGGTCGTCGCGCTGCAGGTTCTCGACCAGCGCGGCCTCCATCCGCTTCACCTCGTCCCAGTCGCGGATGATCGCGGGAATCTCGGTCAGCCCGGCGAAGCGCGCGGCGCGCCAGCGGCGTTCGCCCGCGATAATGGTGTATCGCCTGCCGTTCTTGCTGACCAGTATGGGCTGAATCACGCCCATCGCGCGGATGGAGTCGGTCAGCTCCTGCATGGCCTGCTCGTCAAAGCTGCGGCGGGGCTGCTCCCGGTTGGGGTCGATGTCGCTCAGGCGCAGGGAAACCACCGCGTCCACCGGCGCGCCCTCCATTTTCAGCAGCACCGGCTCCTGCTGCGCCTCCGCCTCGGACAGCTCGCCCAGCAGCGCGCCCAGGCCGCGGCCCAGGCCCTTTGATTTGCTCGCCATGTGTTTCGCCAACCTCCACTTATTCTTCGTTCCACTCGATAAACTCTTCGGCCAGATCGCGATACGCCTGCGCGCCCGTGCTGCGGGAATCGTACAGGTGAATGGGCAGGCCGTGGCTCGGGGCCTCGCTCAGGCGCACGTTGCGCGGGATGATGCTCGAATAGACCCGATCCTTGAAGTACTTCTTGACCTCCTCCACCACCTGGATGCCCAGGTTGGTGCGCCCGTCGAGCATGGTCAGCACCACGCCCTCCACCTCAATCCTCGGGTTCAGGCTCTTTTTGACCAGCTGCAGCGTGTTCATCAGCTGGCCCACGCCCTCCAACGCGTAGTATTCGCACTGGATCGGCACCAGCACGCTGTCGGCCGCCGCCATGGCGTTGAGCGTCAGCAGGCTCAGCGAGGGCGGACAGTCGATGAAGATGTAGTCGAACTCGTCCTTCACCGGCTCGAGCGCGTTCTTGAGCAGCGTCTCCCGCCCCGGCATGGCCACCAGCTCGATCTCCGCGCCCGCCAGCTGAATCGAGCTGGGCAGCAGCGACAGCGGGCCGAACTTCGTGGCCTGTATCGCGTCCTTCGCCGGCGTTTCGCCCAGCAGCACGTCGTAGATCGACCGGCGATTCCTGGCCGCGCAGCCCAGGCCGCTGGACGCGTTCCCCTGCGGATCGACGTCCGCCAGCAGCACGCGTTTGCCCTTCTCCGCCACGCAGGCAGACAGATTGACCGCCGTGGTGGTCTTGCCCACGCCGCCCTTCTGATTGGTCACCGCTATGATCTTGCCCATCGACATGCCTCGCTTCAAACCGTCGTGTAACTGCTTATATTGTACCAATTTTGCGCCCGCTGCGCAAGGGCGGGGCAGGTATTTAACATCCCTGAACCGCCTGCACGTAGGCTCTGGCCGTTTCGGCAACGGCGCTCAGCTCGCCCGTCGCCGCGCCCGCGAGGATCGACCCGCCGACGCCGAAGCCGGACACGCCGCTCTTCAGGAACGCCGGGATGTTCTCCAGCGTCACCCCGCCCACCGCCAGCATCGGGATGTGCGCAAGCGGCGCGCGGACGGCCTTGACGTAGCCCGGACCCAGCGCGCCGACCGGGAACAGCTTCACAAAGTCCGCGCCGGCCTGCCAGGCGGCGACGATCTCGGTGGGCGTGAGCGCGCCCGGAATGGACACCGCGCCCAGCTGACGGGTCTTCGCAATGACCCGCTCGTCCGCGCCGGGGGAAATCAGGAAGGAAGCGCCCGCGTCCACCGCGGCCTCGGCCTCGCGAACGGTCAGCACCGTGCCCGCGCCGATCTGCATCCTGCCCGAAAAGCGCTCCGCCAGCGCCGAAATCAGGCGGCGGTTGGCCTGCTCGCAGTCCTCGCGCCAGTGGTCGAAGGTACACTCCAGCAGGCGCACGCCGCCTGCGTAAAGCGCATCGGCCGCGTCCAGCATGCGCTGAGGCTCCATGCCCCGCGCGATCACAATCAGACGGGTCTCCTGAATGAGCCGCTTAATCGATTCTCTTTCGGCCATATCGCCGCCTCCTTTTTTTCTGTGTATGGAACGTTCGAGCTTTCCCGGAAAGCACTTGCTGCCGCCTCTCGATCGTAACCTAATACCCGACCCGCTTGAGCGCGCCGCGGATGGGCTTCACCAGCAGCATGCTGCCCACGATGGCCACCGCCGCGTTGGTCAGGGACGCGATCAGCTTGGTGCTGTTGGCCGCGACGGCCGGGAAGAAGCCGCTGCCCGCCAGCATCAGCACGACCACCTTTTCGCCGATGTAGAGCAGCACGTAGCTCAGCGAGGCCACGACGGCCGCGACCAGGTTGCGCTTCATGTGCTCGCCGTTCGCCTTGCCCAGGTGGGAAATCAGCCCGGCCAGAAAGCCCATGATGAAGAAGCGCACGAACGTGGTCATCGCGCCCGCGGCGAACGCCGGGTCGGTCAGGTCATACAGCGCCGAGCCCACGCCCGCCGCCAGTCCGCCGCACACCGGCCCGAACAGCAGGCCGGAAAGCACGCACAGGATGTTGCCCATCTTGAGCATCGTGTAGCCGGTCGGGGTGGGAATGCGGATTTTCAGGAAATACGTGGCCACGAATACAAAGGCCGCCATGACCGCAGTGAATACCATCTTCCGAAGCGTTTTTCTGTCCATAAGTGACACCCTCCTATTTTACGAAATCGTCTATACCATAGCACGAACCGCACATAATTACAACCCGATTCGTGAAAAATACAGGAAAGAAATTCTCGCATCGGGAGGCGAGGTATGGTCTACTGGGCTTTTGCGGCGATATCGCTGTGTTACCTGCTGATGACGCCGGTGCGCGTGGGCGCGGTGTACGCCAGCGAGCAGGAAACGCCGCTCCGGCTGGGCGTGATGATCTGGGCGGTGCGCCTGGACATTCCATCAGCCCGCCTGCGGCCCCGAAAAAGGCCGTCCGCCTCCCTGCCCAAGGACGCGCTCTTTCAGGCTGCGCGGGTGCTTCTGAAGGGCGTTTCGGTGGAGCGGCTGGCGCTCGACGTGACGCTGCGCCTGGATGACGCGGCGAAGAACGCGCTGGTGTGCGGGCTGCTGCGCGCCGGGGTCTGCTGCCTTCAGACCGCCTGTCCCAGGCTCCCGCTGCGCGCCCGCGTCGCCGCCGACTTCACGAACGCGGCCACGCGCATACGCGCGGGCGGTATCCTTTCGGTGCGCGTGGGGCATATTATTCGCGCGGGAGGCTCGCTCCTCCTTCATTTGATCGCAGGGAGGCTGAATTCATGGACAAACACCCGATTGAAGGCATCATGAACACCACGATGGAAAATATCCGCGAGATGGTGGACGTCAACACGGTCATCGGCGACGCGGTCACCACCCCCGACGGCTCCACCGTGATTCCCATTTCCAAGGTCAGCTTCGGCTTCGTCGCGGGCGGCGGCGAGTACTCGCTCCCCGCCTCCACCCTGCCCGAGGCTCCCTTCGCAGGCGGCACAGGCGCGGGCGTCAGCGTCCAGCCCATGGGCTTTCTGGTCATCAGCCAGAACCAGGTGCGCCTCGCCCCCGCCCAGTACGTCGCGCCCCTCGACCACCTCATGGAGCTCGTGCCCCAGCTCATCGGCGAGGTCAGGCGCCTCTTCCCCGCCAAGCAGCCCGCGCAGTAGGGGGAGGAACGCTGGGGAGGCCGCCTTTTTGAAAAAGGCGCCTCCCCAGACCTCTCCCGGAAAACACGATGATCCACGTGGCGTATCACAATAAAGATATGTACTTCCCCGAATGCGGCGTTGGGAAAAGGCACCGCAGACAAGCGCTTTTCCCTTGACCATAGGCGCTCTGATCAGGCAGCGCATCGCGATAGAGCAATGCCCTGCCCTGAATGAAGCGTTTGGCGAAGGTATCAAGTGCAGGTGTTCCCACCGCCAAAAGGCTCTCCTGAAAGGGGAGCTGTCGCCGAAGGCGGCTGAGGGGTTCGGTTCCGTGTTCCCCCATGGAGACACTGCCGATAGAAAATCCCCCGGAAAATCTCCGGGGGATTCGCAGACTTCGGGGGCTTCAATCTATGGCCCCCGAAGTCGTCGATAGAACACGCGGCAGCAGGTGGCCGTCGGCACTGCCGACCAGGCTCAGCCTGTTAGTCGTCCATGAGGAAGCGGTACTGCGCGTCGCAGAGCTCCTTGTAGTGGCCGCCCTCGTGCCTGATCAGCTCGTCGTGGGTGCCGCGCTCGGCGACGTGGCCGTCCTGGATGACCATGATGCAGTCGGCGTTGCGGATGGTGGAGAGCCGGTGCGCGATGACGAAACTGGTGCGCCCCTTGAGCAGCACGTCCAGCGCCTTCTGGATCAGGATCTCGGTGTGGGTGTCGATGGACGAGGTCGCCTCGTCGAGTATGAGAATCTTGGGGTCGTTGAGCAGCGCGCGGGCGAAGGAGATGAGCTGCCGCTGACCCACGGACAGCGACGAGCCGCGCTCGTTGACCTCGGTCAGATAGCCCTTGGGCATCGCGCGGATGAAGTCGTCGGCGTGCACCGCCCTGGCGGCCGCCATGACCTCCTCGTCGGTCGCGTCCAGCTTGCCGTAGCGGATGTTGTCCATGATGGTGCCGGTGAAGATGAAGCTGTCCTGCATCATCACGCCCATCTGCTCGCGCAGGGAGTGCAGCTGCACGTCGCGCACGTCGTGCCCGTCGATGCGCACCGCGCCGCCCGTCACGTCGTAGAACCGGCTGATCAGGTTGACCACCGTGGACTTGCCCGCGCCGGTCGGGCCGACCAGCGCGATGGTCTGGCCGGGCTTGACCTCGAAGGAGACGTTCTTCAGGATCACCTTTTCGGGTGTGTAGGAGAAGGTCACGTCGTCGAAGGTCACGCGGCCCTCGATCGGGGGCAGAGGCTTCGCGTCCGGCTTGTCCTTGATTTCCGGCTCGGTATCCATGATCTCGAAGATGCGCTCCATCGAGGCCATGGCGGTCAAAAGCGAGTTGTAGAAGTTGGACAGCGTGTTGAGCGGCTCCCAGAACCTGCCCAGGTACCACAGGATCAGCAGCAGGTTGGCCAGCTGCAGCGGGTGTGCCGCGTCGCCCATGAACTTCACGCCGAAGTAGTACACCAGCACCGTGCCCAGCGTGCCGGTCACGTCCAGCGCCGGCCAGAAGGAGTTGTTGATCTGCACCGCGTGCATCCAGCGCTCGCGGATTTCGTTGTTGACCATTTCGAAGGTGTCCTGGTTTTCGTCCTCGCGAACGAAGGCCTCGGTCACGCGCATGCCGGCCAGCGACTCGTGCAGATAGCCGTTCATGCTGGAGGTCTTCATGCGCACCCGCTGCCAGCGCTTTCTCATTTCGCGCTTGAGCTTGAACATGATGAAGATCAGGATGGGCAGGATGCACATGGCGATCAGGGTCAGCTTCCAGTTGACCACCAGCATGATGACCAGCAGCAGCACCATGGTCAGGCACTCGATGAGCACGTTGACGATGCCGTTGGTGAACAGGTCGTTGAGCGCGTTCACGTCGTTGATGACGCGCACCAGCAGCTTGCCGGCCGAGCGGGTGTCAAAGAAGGAGAAGGACATGTGCTGAATGTGGTCGAACAGGTCCTGCCGGAGCTTGGCGATGGCCTTGCGCCCGGCGGTGTCCATCAGCCGCGCGCGGTTTCGGGAGCACAGCGCGCCCAGGCCGGCCATGACCACCATGCTGATGAGCAGCACCGTGGGCAGCACGGGCGTTTCCTTCTGCAGGTCGCTGACCGCGCGGCTCAGCGCGAAGGTCTGCCCCAGCGAGCAGGCGGTCGCGATCACCATCAGAAGCAGCGCCAGCAGCACGTGCTTCTTGTAGGGCTTCATGTACTGAAGCAGACGGATAAACTGACTTTTGTCAAACGGCCTCTCGATCGCTTCGTCGTCAATCTGTCTGAGCATACGTGCCATCAGGCCTCACCTGCCTTCCGCCGGATCATCTCTTCGAAGTCCCTGTACTGATCCTGTACCATGCCGTAGTAGATGCCCTTGTGCGCCAGCAGCTCGCTGTGCGTGCCGCGCTCGGCGATTTCGCCGTCCTTGAGCACCAGGATCTGGTCGGCGTTCTTGACCGAGGAGATTCGGTGCGCGATGATGAAGGTGGTGCGGTTCCTGAGCACCTCCTTGAGCTGCTGCTGAATCTCGTACTCGGTTTCCATATCCACGGCGGACGTGGAGTCGTCCATGATCAGTATGCTCGGGTCGGTCAGCACGGCGCGGGCGATCGACACGCGCTGCTTCTGGCCGCCGGACAGGCCCAGTCCGCGCTCGCCCACGACCGTCTCATAGCCCTCGGGCATGTGCTCGATGAACTCGTCGGCCTGCGCGACGTGGGCGGCCCTTTCGACCTGCTCCTGCGACGCGTCCGGCCGGCCGAAGCGGATGTTGTCGGTCAGGCTGTCCGAGAAGAGGAAGGTCTCCTGCATCACGTAGCCCAGGTGACGGCGAAGGGGTGCCAGCCGCTGCTCGCGCACGTCAATGCCGTCGATCTTCACGCTGCCCGACTTCACGTCGTAAAACCTGCCCATCAGCGTCACCAGCGTGCTCTTGCCCGAGCCGGTCGCGCCCATCACGGCGATGGTCTGGCCGGGCCTGGCCTCGAAGGTGATGTCCCTGAGCACGTCCCTGCCGCCGTAGGAGAAGGTCACGTGGTCGAACTGGACGTGGCCCTCAAACTTCTCGGGGGTCTTGGGATGCTCGATCTCGCGGATGTTCGAGCCGAAGTCCTGATAGTAGAACAGCTTTTCGGCCGAGGTAATCGCCTGCGCCAGCATGTTGATAATGTTGGACAGCGCGCGCATCGGGTTGATGATCAGCCAGATGTAGCCGTTGGCCGCCACCAGCGTGCCGATGTCCATCTGACCCTTCAGGATCAGTATGCCGCCCACCAGCAGCATGACCGGCGTACACATGCCGCTCATCAGTTCCATCACCGGCACGAAGTCGGTGTAGATCCAGGTGGCCTTCAGGTGCAGCCGGAGCAGCTCCAGGTTCTCCTTGGAGAAGGACTCCTCCTCGTGCTTTTCCCGCGCGAACGCCTTGACCACGCGCATGCCGGCCAGGTTCTCCTGCGTGCGGGTGTTGAGCACGGCGTTCTGCTCGCGGATGGCGGCGAAGGCCGGCCGGATGTGCTTGCCGAACTGCCAGGCCAGCACGGCCATCAGCGGCGCGAAGATCATCATGGCCAGCATCAGCTTCCAGCTCATGAAGGCCAGGAAAAACAGCGCGCCGAAAAAGTTGAGCGCGTTATCGTACACCGTCACGATGCCCGAGGAAATCAGGTTGCGCAGACCCTCGATGTCGCTGGTCATGCGCGACATGATCTCGCCGATCCTGTGATGATCGTAGAAGGAATAGGGAAGCTCCTGCATGTGCCTGTACAGGCCGGTACGCAGGTCGTAGGTCACGTTCTGGGACACCCGCTCCAGCGAAATGGAGCGCACATAGGTCGCCACTGCCCGAACCACCACCAGGGCGAGCAGCCCCGCGCACAGCGGCAGGAGCAGCTCCAGATCCTGCGCCGGGATCACCTTGTTCACAATGTCGCGCGTAAAGAACGGCGCGAACAGGCGAGTCAGTATGACCACCGTCTGCAGTGCCAGCGCCATCACGATCTTGCCCCGATAGGGCCTGATCATGCGGCCCAGTCGCTTGATGACGTCCATCGAAGACCTCCTTATGTAGCGGCAAAAGCGCGCTTTGATCGGAGCGGCGCTCAAAAGGAAAGAGAGGTGAAATCTCCTGTTTTTTGAAACGCACTCCAGGCACAGGTATAATAAAGGATTATTTCCGTTCCGTCAAAGCCGGAAACCGGCTGAATCCCCGCCTTTTTCGCAAAAACGCGCCAGTTCTCCCACCAGATAAAAAAATCGGTCTATTTCTTCAAATTCCTCATTTTTTCACGCTTCCGGCGTTCAATAATGCGCAAGCAACTATCGGATAACACGCGCTTCATGTTCGTCCGGTTCGCCTCACCCCCGCCAGGTTTCAAGGCGCTCGTCCTCGCCCTCTGTGAAGGCGAAGACCGCGCTGCAGATCGCATCCTCCCCGCGCCCGGTTTCCCGCAGGAATCGCCTCCAGAATTCCCCGGCCGTCATACGCATCCCTCCCCGAATAAAAACAGCCGACGGGTTCGCGCGGAACCCGCCGGAAAAAATCGATCAGTTCTTCTCCTCCTCGGCAAACGAGCAGACCACCTGCGAAACCTTGCCGTCCTTGTCGAAGAGCACCTGCACCACGTTGTCGCCGGTCTCGTCGATCCAGCAGTACAGATACTGGATCTGCGGCGCGTCGGTGGAGTCGGACAGCATGGCGGCGATCTGCATGCCGCGGCCGCCCAGTATGCCCTTGACGGTGTCCAGCGTGTAGCTGTTGGACAGCATCGACACGTTATTCAGGCCGGTCGCCTTGCTCAGCGGCGCCAGCTGCCGGATGTCCTCGTAATAGAGCACCTTGGCGCTGAGCACGCCGTCGTCGAAGAAGGTGGCGCAGAAGCCGTAGCCGTCCTCCATGATCCAGGTATAGTTGACGCCGTTTTCGGTCTCTTCCTTGGTCGGCTCGCCATACTTTTCGGTCAGGCTCTCGAGCGTGTCGCCCACGGCGATGGCGTTATAGTACTGATACACGGCCTTGCGGTCGGTAAACATGGGCGCGGTCAGCGGCGCGACGGTCGCCTTGGGCCCGTCGGTGTTCTGCTGTTCGTTTTCACTCACCAGGCCGCCCACGTATTCGTCGATCGCCTCGTTGTACATCGAGCAGCCGCTCAGGGGCAGCGCCGCGGCCAGCAGGATCAGCAGCAGCATCAGGCACTTCTTCATCTCATCCAGTCTCCCTCTCATGAACTTTGCGTTCTTATTGTACCATGAAATGTTGACCAGAACAAGGCCTTTATGTATTTTCCTTCCCGATTCGGTGCGCCACGCTCTCGCGCAGCAGCTCGTAGAGCACGGCGACCACCGGCACGCCCATCAGCATGCCCGCCACGCCGCCGATGTTGCCGCCCACCAGCACCGCGCACAGCACCAGCAGGCCCGGCAGGCCGATCGCGCTGCCCACCACGCGCGGGTAGATGAGGTTGCCCTCCACCTGCTGCAGGATCAGCAGGAACACCACGAACAGGATCACCTTTCCCGGATCGACCAGCAGGATCAGAAACGCCGACAGTCCCCCGCCGATCCACGCGCCGAAGATCGGGATCAGCGCGGTCACGCCCACCAGCAGGCCGACCACCGGCGCGTTGGGTATGCGCAGGATCAGCAGCCCCAGGTAGCACAGCGCGCCCAGTATGACCGCCTCGATCAGCTGCCCGCGCACGAAATTCGAGAACGCGCTGTAGGACAGTCTCGACACATTCCACACCCGCTCGCGCAGCTTTTTCGGGAAGTACGCCTCCATCACGCGGCTGGCCGCGCGGCCGATCTGCTCCTTCTGCAGCAGCACGTAAATCGCGATGATCAGACTGAGCAGCAGGTCGAACACGAACGAGAGCAGCGTGGAGGTCACGTTCAGCACCGTCCCGGCCAGCATCGCATACTCCGCCTCAATCCACCGGAGCAGCTCGTCCGCCAGCGTGTCGAGCTTGGCCACCGCGCTCTCGATCTGCTCAGGGGCCAGGGACAGGCGCGCCAGGCTGCTCCTGAGCCACTCAGCCAGCTCGCCCGCGGACTGGGGCAGCGCCCTGATCACCAGGTTCACGCACTCGCCCAGCTTGGGCGACACCACCAGCGTCACCAGCGCCACGATGCCCAGGGCCGCGATCAGCGTCAGCAGCACCCCCAGCGCCCGGCAAAGTCCCTGCGTCCTCGGGCGCTTCAGGCCGCGCAGCAGCGTCTTTTCGAAAAAGTTCAGCAGCACGTTGAGCACAAACGCGATGCACAGGCCGACCGTGATCGGCTGAAACACCGCCCACACGCCGCCCAGAAAGCCGCGCACCTCGCCGAAATGCTGCAGCGCGCAGTACAGCACGATCGCGTAGGTCACGATCACGACCGTCGCCCGGTGACTTCGCAGCGCGGACAGTGTGCGCGGCGCGGGGTTCTCCCGTGCAGGAGCCTCCCGTTCAGGCGCTTCTCGCGCGGGCTCCGGCTGAGGCGCCGCCGGCCGCCTGTCGGACTTTGATTTCTTCATGGCATTGATTCCTTTCCGTATCATTGGCTACATTATAGCATACTTTTCTCTCCCGTGCATGAGAATTTGCTGTGTGTTTTGCCCGCCCCATGCGATTTTTGCTCGCCGAACGGCGGGTTCTGTGCTATAATGAGAGCGGAGTTTCACTCTTCCGAAAAGGAGCGCCTGAAGATGGAATTTGCGATTGTCGACGACCGGACGGACGAACGGGCGCTTTTGCGCCGGCGACTGGAGCGCGCGCTGAGCCGACGCGGCGTACAGGCGGATTTTTCGGAGTTCGAAAACGGCGAGGCCTTCCTTGCCGCGGCCGGAGAGCGGCGCTTTACCGCCGCCTTTTTGGACATCTACATGCCGGGGATGAACGGCATGGACGCGGCGCGCGCGCTTCGAGGCTTTGATGCGGGCTGCCTGCTGATCTTCACCACCACCTCGACCGACCACGCGCTCGAGGGCTTTCAGGTGCGCGCCATGCATTACCTGGTCAAGCCGTTCACCGAGGCGGATATCGACCGCCTGACGGACGAGATCCTCGCCCGGGTTCCCCGGCCGGACAGGTATATGGAGCTGAAGACCGGCGGCGGCGACCTGCGCCTGAGCTATCACAGCATCGTCTACGCGGAGCATTTTTCGCACATGATCCACATTCACACGCCCGCGAAAAGGACGCTGATTACGCGCATGCCGTTTAAGGAGTTCATCGCGCCCCTTCGCGAGGACGCGCGTTTCTTCGTCTGCAGCCGCGGGGTGATCGTCAATCTGGAGCACGCCGCGGATTTCGACGCGTGCTCCTTCCTCACGAACGAGGGCAGCCGCGTGCCGGTGAGCCGGGATCTGGCAAAGCCCGCCCGGCAGGCGTTTATGGAGTTTCTGCTGAAAAGGGAGGAATAAAAATGGCCGATCTGCTGCGCCCCCTGCTCGAGCTCACGTCGGTCTTTCCGGGGCTTCTTCTGGCGTATATTCCCGTAAAAAGCTATCTGAAGCAGCCGCCGCGCAGGCTGATGCGCTGGCTGCTGCCGCTGATGCTGATCCTGTGCGCGGGCGGCGCGCTGATCTGCGCTCGCCTGCGCGTTTCCTCCCTGTACGCGATGGCCGTCGTGAGCCTGGCAGCGATTGCGGTCTATGCGCTGACGCTGCGCATCTCCCTGTGGAAATCCATCACCATCGCGCTCGCGGTCTGCGCGGTGTTCGCCTGCCTGAGCAGCATCGTCCGCGCGCTCGACGCCGCCGCGTCCATACGCCGGCAGTGCGCCGGGCCTGAGCTGTGGCTCCGCCTGCGCGCCGCAGCGGGCTATCACGCCGCCTGCTGGCTGACCGTCGCGGCCGCCTGCTATCCTGCCGGGCGCGTCGTGAAGGATATGGTGGAGGATGAGAACTTCGCGCAGACCTGGTACGCGTTTTGGGTGCTGCCGATCATATTTATCGCACTGAATCTGTTCATGATCCCCCGGCATCAGGAAACGCTGCATACGGGCAGAGTGCTTGAAGGGTATATCCTGCTGAGCGTCGTGCTGCTGGTGCTGTTTCTCTGGTTCAACGTGATCTTTCTCATGATGGCCAACAGCCTGAACCGAAACGCCCGCCTGCAGCTGGAAAACCACTTCCTGTCCCTGCAGCGCGAGCGCTATGAAGGCCTCAAAACGGCCATCGAGGACGCGCGGCAGGCGCGCCACGACATGCGCCACCACTTCAGCCAGATTTCCATGCTGGCGGAAAGGGGCGACGTCGAGCAGATCAGGGAATACCTGGTCAGGGCGGCGGGACGCATTCCCAGTCTGGACATGAGCTTCTGTGAAAACCGCGCCGCCGACAGCGTGGTCGGCTATTACTGCGCGCTTGCGCGGCGGGAAGGCGTTCCCTTCCGGGCGCAGGTCGATCTGCCCGCGGAAATTCCCCTGGACGAAATCGATCTGTGCCTGGCGCTGTCCAATCTGCTGGAAAACGCGCTGGAGGCCAGCCTGAAAACCGACCCGGCCCGGCGGGGAATTCACGTGCGCGCCTACATGCACTCCAATCGCCTGCTGCTGATTCAGGTGGAAAACGCCTTTGACGGTGAAATCCATGAGAAAAACGGCGTATTCCTGTCCACAAAGCATACCGGAAACGGCGTCGGCACTCAGTCCGTCCGCAGAATCGCCGAACGCGCCGAGGGCGCATGCGCCTTCACCCATCAGGGCGGCGTGTTCTCCGCCCGGGTCATGCTTCCGCTCGCAAAGCCTGAGCGGCAGGGCGCATAAAAGGGCTTCCCCGGCGCTAAAAGCGCCCCGCGCCCACCGTACACGCCGCCGGGCGACTGAACGTTCAGTTTTTTTCGACAGTCTGACGCTCGACAGGCGCGTGTCGCGCGTCCATTAAGTCCCCGATGGAATTCCTCAGTTCGGCAAACGGGCGTTTATCCGCCCAATGCCCTATTCACTCATTGCGCGTCTATTGGCGTGATCCAATGCGTCAAAAAACCTAAATCCGCCGCCGTGACATGATCGCATTCAACGCAAAACGGTATCCTGTTTCCAACATAGAAGACGCCGCATAATATCAGCGTTGATACGACAAAGAGAACAGTCAGATATTTATTCGAGGCTTTGTTTTTGAGCCAGAGAATCAGTGAAATAAGAAAGGCGAGAATAGAGTATGTGCATACAATAAAGCCGCTGTCATTGTGTACCACGGAATAATATGTTTCAAGGCAATAAAACAGATAAGCCGCTGCCGAAAGGGGAAGCAGGCAGAGGATGATAGCAGGCGGAGTTTTCTTCATAGATATGAACCTCCCGGATTTCGATTTGTCTGACGAAAGTATACTATAAAGCTGTGAAGGAATCTATCGTTTTCATTTGCCGTGCCCGTTCCGTTTGGTTTTTCAGCCTTCAGCCGTTCGGTCGCGCTGTTTCGTCACTCCCGGCGCAATGCTGTTTTGTGTACATCCGTGCGGATGCGGCTGGCTTCCGCGCGTTCCTCGAGCCTCCCCGGGGATTGCCCGGCGGCAGGGCTTCTCCTGCGTTTAGCGCAAAGGCCCCCGGTTTTTCCCGGAGGCCAACGTGTGCTATTCGTCGTCGTCGTCCTTTTTCGGCGCGTACCACTCGACGGAAAGCTCCCGCCCGTCGTCCGCCTTCCACTCATGGCGCACCTTCTGCATCCTGTGGGTCACGACCTTCGCGCCGTCGGCGGGCTTGCCGTCCGGAGAGGTATAGGTCACGCTGCCGCTGATCTCGCCGCAGCTCAGCCTGCCGTTCACCTGCACGTCGCCGCTCACGTCGCCGCACTCCATGCTGCCGCCGTCCTTGACCACCACGTCGCCCTCCACGTCGCCGCAGTTGACGCTGCCGCCGTCCTTCACCTGGATGCAGCCGCTCACATCGCCGCAGCTCACGTCCCCGACCGCATGGACGTCGCCCTCGACGTCGCCGCAGTTCACGCCGCCGCCCGCCTCGATGCTGCCGCTCACGTCCCCGCACTTGACACTGCCGCTGTGCACGTCGCCCGCCACGTCGCCGCAGGTCACAGCGCCCGCCTCGACGCTGCCGCCCACGTCCCCGCAGGTCACGCTGCCCGCCTGCACGCTGCCGCCTACGTCGCCGCAGGTTACACCGCCGCCCGCCTGTACGCTGCCCTGAACCTCTTCTTCGCACACAAGGTTCAGCAGACAATGCACGTCCCGCGCCTCGCCCGCGTAGCGAACGGTGCAGACCTCGCCCTTTCCGGCCAGTTTCCTGATCTCCTGCTCGCTCACCAGCCTGCGGCCCGCGTAGATCGCCAGGTGGAACGCCTGGTCATCCTCCCAGGGCAGGTCGGCCTGCACCGGTGCTTCCTGCTTTTCCCGGCCGAACAGCGAGTCGATGCTCACCTCGAACAGGTCGGCAATCGCGGGCAGCAGCGCGATGTCCGGGCAGGCCTGCGCGTTCTCCCACTTGCTCACCGCCTGATAGGAAACACCCAGCTTCTGCGCCAGCTGCTCCTGCGTCCACTCGCGCTCGCGCCTCAGTTCGTAGATCCTCTCGTTCAGGTTCATTTCACTCATCGCCGTGTTCCTCCTTGCGTTTTGGTGGCTTCATTGTACCAGAGCCGCCCCTTTTTTGTCCATAACGCGTTCGTTGAGCCGCCCCTTTTCGAATTCTACCTCCGGTTGAGTCTGGGCTGTCGTATGCCTTTTCTGTAATTCTACCGCCGGTTGAGTCGCCTGTCAAGCAAAAACGCCTGCCCGGACGGCACGATATACGCGCCAAACGGACAGGCGTTGAAGAATTCCCCTTCAAACTCGGCTTGCGCTGCAAATGTCGAGATAGTTCAGTCCCTGGCGCAGACGGCCGGTTCCGCTGAAGCTCAGGCGCTGCTCCTCCAGCTCCTCGATATGGTCGATTTTCCCGCTCAGGTAGTCGTCAAGGCGCGCCTTCGCCGTATCCAGCCGCATGATCGCGCCGCCATAGCGGATGTCCAGCACCTCCCAGCCGACCGGCTTATACTCGGTAAAGAAGTGCGCACGGTGCGCGCGCCTCAACGCCTGCATGCGCGCCTCAAGCTCGGGCAGCGAATCGGCCAGCCGCCTGAGCGCATCGCGGTCGCCCGCCTGATACGCCGCGTACAGCGCGCGCCCCAGCCCGGCCTTCATTTCCAGCACGCGGGCCAGCGCCGCGTAAAACTCGAACACGTCGGCATACCGCGGGTTTGCCTGCGCGTCGGCGCGAAGCGACCCGGCCAGTCGCCGGTAGTGCGGCGCGAAGTCGAACTCGCCCAAATCCGCGTCCAGCAGCCCCAGCAGCGGATCCTGCCACAGGATGGCGCGGCTGGGCGACAGGTTTTCGTCGTTGTCGCCGTTAAAGCCGGGCACCGCGTCCAGCCGGTCCACATCCATAAACGCCTCCCAGGAGGCGCAGGCGCAGGCCTCGAACCGCGCCCTGACCCAGTCCTCGTCGGGCGCTTCCCTGTACATGTGCTCGGCGAACAGCTGCAGCCCGGGCAGCACGGCGAAGGTGCTGCTCTCGCGGTGATCGTCGCCCCAGACGGTGGCGAACACCTCGTGCACGCCCTTTTCCCTGCACACGGTCAGCGCCGGGTTGGTGGTGATCACGGTCTTGTGATAGTGACTGCCGAAGGTGCGCACGTTGCGCGCGCAGCCCGCGAACACCAGCTTCTTCAGGTCGGTCAGCTCCAGATACCGTTCAATCATCGCCCGGTACATGTCCGGCGAGGTGTGGTAGTAGTCCCAGTAGATCAGCCGCATTTCTCCGGGCACGCGCTCGCGGTCGGCCTGCGTAAAGCGCACCTGCGGCTCATAGTACCCGCCGCTCTCGCACCGGGCGCGGAAGTACATGTCCGCCCACATCATCGGGGTCAGGCCGAGCCCGCGCACGATCTCATACACGCGCGCGACGTGCCTGTCCATCAGCTCGGCCTGTGTCTCGTAGCCGTACTTTTTCAGGTGATCGCCCAGCCCCAGGTCCCAGGCCTCGTCCAGCCCCAGGTGAATCCGGCGGCTCCGGAAGCAGCCGGACACCGACGCGATCATCTTTTCGAGGAAGGCGTAGGTCGCCTCCTCGTCCACCATCAGCACGCTCTTCGTGTCGGCCAGGCGCGCGTAGGGCGGGCGCTTGATGGCCTCGGTCAGGTGTCCCAGCGTCTGAATGCAGGGCACCAGCTCGAGTCCCAGCGAATCGGCGTAGTCGTCCAGCGCGCGGAAATCGGCCTGAGAAAAGCGCGGGCGCATATTGCCCCAATAGGGCTCGCCGGGCAGCTCGTAGCAGTCCTCGCAGTAGAGCATCATCTGGTTGTAGCCCATACCGGCCAGCGCGAGCATCAGCTTTTTGCAGCTTGCCACGTTCAAAAGCGAGCTGGCCTGCGAGCCGTCGAACATCGCGCCGCAGGTATCGAAGTACCGCCCCTCGGCGTACTCGAACCGCTCCTCGTCCGCGTGCGTCTTCAGGATCGTCAGCGCGCGATAGACGCGTCCCCTGTCGTCCAGCCGGAGCTCGACCTCGCCGCCCTCCCTGGAAATCGCGATTCCTTCTTTCTGATTGGGCGCAAGGCGCACGCGAAGGCCGCCTTCTCCCTCCTCGATTCCATGAAAGCGCAGAAAATCGCGCATGCCCGCCGCGTATTTTTCAGGCAGGTTCATCCATTCGATTTTCATCCTCAAAACATCCTTTCTCCGCGCAGGAAGACCTGCTCCACCCGAAGCTGCTCGTCGGCCAGCAGGAAGTCCGCGTCCTTGCCCGCGTCCAGGCTGCCCTTCCGCCCGTCCAGCCCCACGACCTTCGCCGGGCTGAGCGACAGCATGCGCACGGCCTCGTAAAGGGGCGCGCCGCACTCGCTGACCGCCCAGGCAAGCATCCGGTCAGCGGTCGCGATGCTGCCCGCGTAGAAGCTGCGGTCGGGCAGCTTGGCCACGCCGTCCTCTACGATCACCCGGTTTTCGGGGCAGACTGCGCCCAGGTAGCTCTCCTTCGCGTCCGTGCCGGCGGCGCGCATGGCGTCGCTGGTCAGGTTGATTTTGTCCGCGCCCTTGATCTTGAGCGCCAGGCGCAGCACCTCGCAGGGCACGTGCCGCCCGTCGCCGATCAGCTCAACGCGCACGTCGTCGGTCAGCCAGGCGAATTCCAGAATGCCTGCCCGCACCCGCTGGTTGATCTTGCGCACGGTGGGCGTGTTGGAGTACATGTGCGTGATGTGCCGAAAGCCCCACTCGTATCCGCGCGCGATCTGCTCAAAGGTCGCGTCCGAGTGGCCGGAGGACAGCGCAATTCCCCTCTCCCCGGCGCGCTTCGCCAGGTACTGCATGCCCTCGAGCTCCGGCGCGGCAGTGATCAGGCGAATCAGGTCGCCTGCCTCCTCCATCAGCGCGTCCACCTCGGCCGTTTGAGGCGCGCGGATGTGCGCGGGGTTCTGCGCGCCGCGCATGGCCTGGGAAATAAACGGCCCCTCCAGGTGTACGCCGCCCAGCGCGTTTCCCAGTCTGCCCTGGCGCATCCGCCGGTACAGTTCAAACAGCTCGCGCATTTCCTCAGCCTCGCAGGCCACCGTCGTGGACAGTATGGTGGTCGCGCCGTGACGCATGTGCGTACAGACCACCGTCTCGAAGGCCTCCCGCGTCGCGTCCATGAAGTCGCAGCCGCCCCCGCCGTGCGCGTGAATCTCGACCAGGCCGGGCAGCACATACCTGCCCCGCGCGTCCAGCGCCCGCGCGTTTTCGGGGATTTCGCCGCGATAGTCCGCGTCCAGTATCCGCCCGTCCTCGACCACCAGCGCCGCCCGGCGCACGCCGTCCGGGCGAACGACCTGCCCGCCCGTCACAAACAGCCGGCTCATTTGTTGTACACCCGGATTTCGGGTACAGGACTGGCCAGCGCCACCTCGGCGGCGTACAGCTTCGCGTCCGGATGCAGCTGGAACAGCGAGCAGGGCACGCGCGCCGTCACCTCGCCGTGCAGAATCTTGCGCAGCGCGCCCGCGTTCCAGTCGCGCGGCATGCACATGCGCACCTTCTTCGCCATAAAGATCTCCTTCATGCCCACGGTGATGCAGTACTCGGGGATGCCGGTCAGGTCGCCACCGCAGTTCATGAAGGCGTTGATCGTGCGCGTCTCGCGTGAAATGCGCAGCACGCGGGTGGGCCGCGCCATGAACTCCTCGTTCGTGCAGGCCTCGCCCGGCTCCGGCGGCTCGTTGAACGCGAAGTGTCCGTTCACGCCCACGCCGCCCCAGGCCATGTCCAGCCTGCCGTACTCGCGGATTTTGTCCAGCACGCGATGCTCGCTGCCCGGCTCCGGGAACAGGCGGTTCTCAGGCAGTACGTTCAGCTCGGGATCGATCCGGCTGTAGAAAATCCGGTTCATGCCGCCGCGGAAGGACAGCGGGTCGTCGCTCGCGATATAGGTATGCTCGTCGGCGAGGTACTCGTCCATGTTGATGAAGCAGCAGCTTTTCAGGCTCACGCGGTACTTGTTCACCAGGTACACCAGCCGGCTGTACGGGCCCAGAGGGCCGTAGGGCACGATCATGACGGTGGGCTCGCCCCTTTTGTTGTTCTCCGCGATGACCTCGAGCACCTCGATGGCCATCTTCCAGTACAGGTCGTGCTCCGTTTCGCACGGTTCGAGCGCGATGTGACTGCCCACGCCCAGCTGATTTCTCGGAATGCGGTTGATATCCATAATCCTTCACCCTCCTGTAATCGGTCTTTCCCTCCTTTCAGTTTACACGATATTTTCCGTCCAGTCTACGACGAATTCTGCTGTCTTTTCGCACAATCCTGCTATCTCCCGCTTGACGCATCGGCTCGCCCGCGCTATAATAGACGAAACGGGCGGCCGCAGCCGCCCTTCCCATGCGATTCCCTCTGGGAATCGCTCAGACTGTCAAAAACCCCGGAGAGCTCGAGAGGGCCGCAGCCCTTTCGAACTTTCAATCGTGCCCAGCGGCGTGTACGGTGGGCACGGGGCGATTTTTGCGCCGGAAAATCCCATTTTCCAGAGAAAAAATCGTTTCCTTGCAGGCTCCGCGCCCGAAAAATCTTCGATTTTTAGCGGAGACTGGTGAGGGTGGCAGGAAGGCTGAAAACCCTTTGGGTTTTCAGGTTTCGCCCTTGGCGAAACTGCCGACGGCTCAAATCGTAGATTTGAGGCGC
>CAKUFB010000014.1 GCA_934647145.1 uncultured Clostridia bacterium | reverse complement strand
TGAGGTGGCCGGCCGGCGAATGGATTTTTCGTCAGATGCAAATGCAAATTTCGAAGGTTTACTGGAGGTAAATCGAGAAATTTGCATGCCGCAGATGGCGGAAAAGGCATCGCCTGACGCGCCGCTGAGTTGTGCGGTGGTGCCCTAGAAATGCATACTGTATCTGCCGTCAGCGGCGCTGTCGATATATGCCGTTCTTTCAAATCCTCTGCTGATGCAAAATGCATACAGTTCATGAATCAGGCGCTCGCTTTTTGCGTAAACCTCGTAAAACCCCCCGTCATAAAAGAGAATCAAGGCATCGCAGTCGCTATCGGCGTAGTCGTTGTATTCATCAATCCTCCGTACAGACGAGCCGGCTCGATAGCGCCGTATACGGACGAAGCTCAAGGCAGACAATTCCTCCAGGGAATCTCTCAGTTCAGCGCCAGTATACTCTCCCGCCCGAAAGGATAAATAATTCAGCTCAATGTCATCAATGTACCATTCATAAGCTGAAACATCGAATACTTCGTCAAAGCTCCTGATGAAGTTTTCAAGGCCGCCCCCTTCAAAGCTCACCCCTCGCAGCACATCCTTCACCTTCTTCTGTCAAGAAACAGGATATAATATTCTACCATAACCGCGTCCGCATTGTCAAGCAGCCCGACGGCGTCGCCGCAAATTGTGGATACAGGTATACATCACGCCGTCGCAGCTGATTTTCGCCGGGCGGTCTGCGCGCCGCAGAAGAAGCGCCATGCATTCGTGCCCTTCGGCACGTGCGCCTGCTGCCTGCCGCCGGTAAGCATCGCCGCCGCGCGGCGGGTTGCCGAGCGCGCCGCGGGTGGACTTACCAGTGACAGGCAGCGAGCTTGTCCTTCCGGGCTGAGCCGCCGCGCGAACGGGCGCCTGGCTCAGCTCCGGACAAAGGTCATTTCACAAACAAAATGCGGCAGCAATGAGCGTCCAGCGCGAACGGCGCCGTGATATTCCGATGCTCCAGCATATCATACATGGTATGCACATTCTCCGGGAAGGACAGCGCGACCTCAGTCGCCGGCTGCGCGGAAATGTTTGACGCAAACACCAGCAGCGACGGCGCGCCTGACAAATCGGTATATCGATAATAGCTGACCTTTACCTTCTCATGTGAGCTGCGCGCCTCATTCTTCCAGTAGGGCAGCCACTCGGACTGCGCCACCGGGAAGGCGTCCAGTACCTTCCACACCCGGCTCATCAGCTGCAGGGGATGGTTGAGGTCATTGGGGCGGGGAAGTATGCCGTGCAGCACAGAGCAGGCGAGCGCGTGTTCAAACCTCCACTGGGGCGGGTTCGCATACGCGATAAACTCGACCGGCACGCCCATATTGCGTCCCAGATACTGCGCCCGGAAATAGTCCAGGTCGACGTCCTCCGTGTTGCCGTGCATCAGGGAAAACTGAAGATCCTCCCCCAGCCAGTTTTGATGGATGTACGGGTTTACCGTGAAATTCATATAGCCGTAGAAATGCACGTTGATCTCGCCGCCGCGCGACTGGACGATATCATACAGCCTTCTGAACATCATCCGCAGCTCGCGGATATTGTAGCTGCCCCGAAGGTTTCCGTGTTGATCATACCAGCCGCAGCCATGCTCCGTAGAATAGCAGCATTGGGGACGGCCCGTGCCGTCCAGGTATACGCCATCGACATGGCACTCGTCCATGAGGCGCTCGACGCCTTTCAGGAAAAGCTCCGCGTACTCGCTGTGATAGCACACAATATAGTCCCTCTGGAAGGGAACGCGCCACCAGCCGCCCTCCAGATCGCCCTCCTTGTCCCTGACAAGCACGCTGTCGCCCAGTTCACTCCACCGGGGCGACAGGGCGGACAGCTCGTAGCCGAAGTACGGCAGCACCCTGATTCCGCGCTTATGGCATTCGTCGACAATGGTCTTGAGCTGATGCGTGGTAAACTCGCTCAGTTCAAACCAGTTCTGACATTTATTCCATTTTTCGTGGAGAATCAGCGTCGTTACGCCCTTTTCCTTCAGCTCATCGTAGCGCCCCGCCAATACATCGATATAGTTTCCCTTCACCTTGATGCCGCAATCCAGATGGAAAGCATTGTGGATATAAGGCTGGCGGGGGAAGGGCTTCACGGGCGTGGCTTGCAGGCCAAAGCGGAAGGTGATTGGCTTATACGCATTGAGGCCCTGCAGAGGGTCGGCCGACCAGGCGACGGGATGACTGTCCAGCAGGCGAACGCGCAGGATCAGCTCCTCGCCGTTTCGCACCCATTCGATGGCCTGATTCTCCTGCTGCGGCTGCCAGTTTCGGTCGTTTTCCGCAAACCAGCCCAGACCGCGCTCCTCATTGCCCAGCCACAGCAGCGCCTTGAACGGCATGGAAGCGGAAACCGCCGGAAGCGCGCCGCCCGTGGACATATCCGACTCCGCGCGCACGTTTCCGTCCGCCAGCCTGATTTCGCTGTTGGGATACATATTGAACAGGCTCACGGCCTCCGCCCGCAGCGGGATTTCCAGCCAAAGCCGATCCAGCCGGTAGGATTTCCGCCTGGCCTGAATTAAGCCGAAGCCCTCCGCGACGGTCCGGCCGCGCGTCATCAGCTTCAGGTCGATGTCCACGCAGCCGTCATAATCAATCCGCCAGCAGGTATCGACGATAAAGCGATCGGACTGCCTGGCCCCGCAAATCACGATCTGCTCGTCCGACCGCCTTTGCACAAAGCTCTCCGCCTCGTTCGCGGGATAATCGTCGTCCCATACGGCCGGCTCGCCCTCTTCGGTCATCACCAGACGGATCGGGTTTGCCAGCAATTCCACGCCCTGCGACCGGATAGAGGTCATCATTCCATCCGGTCCGATCGTATAATCGCGGTCAATGACGTGAACGACATGCCGACCATTTTCTGTTTCGGCTCGCAAGGGGATAAAGGGCTGAAGAATCTTCATGACAATAACTCCTCCTCTCAAATGACAAGACGCCAGGTGCTTTTTTTGCTGTCGCAGTCTCCCTTCAGGGAGATCGTAACGCCGATGTTCATTAAGGCTTCGCCGGTCATCCTGCGCCCGTCTTCGCACTGATAGACCGCCTCGGGAAGCAGGCCGCGCATGCGGAAGCGAGGCAGATCCAGATCCCAGTTTCGCATTCCGTGGGCAAACGCAAACAGCGTAAACGCCCTGCGGTCACGGCGCACATACTGAAAAATCGCGTACGGGCGCCGGGTGGCGGAGGCAATGCGATATACATAGGCGTCCTGCAAATCGCCGCGCAGTCTCTTGAACTCCGCGATGCCCGCCCGGAGCTTTTCCAGCGTTTCGCGATCCGCCGTCAGCAGGTTGACGCCGATGCTCATGGAGCCCGTCATGCCCCAATGGATTCGAAAGTCCAGCGGCGTGGCGCGGTCATGAATATGATGGCGTTCGGGCGCAATGTTGCCGGCGCCGCCCGCGGTCTTCGGCACGAACAGCATGGTAAAGCCTTCGTGGATTTGCATGACGTCCACCGGATCCGCGTTATCCGAACGGTTGATGCGATCCGCATAGGGAACCATGCCGAAGTCGCTGCGTCCGCCGCCGGAGGCGCAGTTCTCAAACAGGATATCCGGATGCCGCTCATTCAGGGTTTCCCAGATTTTCAGCAGGTTTCTGGTGTATCGTATGGACAGGCTCTGCCGCTCCTCGGCGGGCGCGTCAGGCCAGCCGTTTTCCGTGACGTAACGGTTCATGTCCCACTTCAGGTAGTCCAGCTTGAAATCGACAATCAGCCGATCCAGCCATTCAATCGCCCAGTCGCGAATATCGTCTCTTGCCAGATTCAGAATCAGCTGATTGCGCTGAAGCGTGTGCGGACGGGTCGGGTCTGCGATCACCCAATCGGGATGCGCGCGGAACAGGTCGCTGTCCGGATTGACCATTTCGGGCTCAACCCAAATGCCGAACAGCATTCCCTTCGCATGGCAGGCGTCCGCCACGACGCCCATTCCGTGCGGAAAACGCTCCGGATCGGCCGTCCAGTCCCCCAGGCCCGCCTTCTCGTTGACGCGCCCGGGCATCCAACCGTCGTCGATGACAAACAGCTCAATGCCCAGCGGGGCGCATTTTTCGATCAAGGCAAGGCAGTTTTCTTCCCGCACGTCGAACTGATAGGGATACCACGAATTATAGATCACGGGGCGTTCGGCGTGCGCCTTGTCGAATTTCTTTCCCCGGGGCATCAGATAATCCAGCTGCCAGTCATAGAGCACCTCGCTCATGCGCTCAAAGCCGCATCTGACGAAGCCGGCGGTGAAGGCGGGCGCGGGAAACGCCTCGCCGGGCCTGAGCGGATACCGACTGTCAAAGTCATTGACGCCGCCCACGACGGATACGCGGCGGTTGTACTGGCGCTCCACCGTGATGTTGAAGTCTCCGCTCCAATGCAGCGCGCCGAAAAACAGCTCGCCGTCCGTCTCTGTCGTCTTTCCCTCCGGATCCAGCGCGAAAAACGGCGTCTGCTGCGCCGCCGCGCAGGTCAGGCGGTTGTTCTGCAAGACGGTTCGGGCCTGCGTCAGCATCAGTTGATTTCTGGTGTATTCAGAGCCCCAGCTTCCGCTCAGGTGGGTCAGGCGATAATCCACGCCGCGGGGCACATACCACGACGCGCTCTTGATCGCCTCCAGGATTACCTCCTTTTCGCCCTCGTTTCGCACCACCAGCCAGCGGGAAATGATGGGCAGATCCCCATACCCCTTATAGTGCAGCTCCACGGCGACGGGATAGACCCTGTCGCGCAGGAAAACGACCAGCTCCTCCCCCCGGATTTCATGGCGGCAATACATCAGCCGCAGGCTGCGGACGCCGTCCGGCTGTATCATCTTCAGCGCCGGATCGGTGTAATCGTCCGGTTCAAGGGTGGAGATTTCAAAGTTCAGCTGCTCGGGCCGGCCTGCGCCGGGGGAGGCGGTATACGGCTGCAGCGCTTCCCGCGCGAGGGGGACGATGGAGGAATCATCGCGCAGAGCCCTTCCCCAATACAGGTGCGCTGCCCGTTCGTCGGGCGTAATCCCAAGGACATAGGACATTTCAGTCGTGCTCAGGTGAAAAAAACGATGCTCCTCATGATATTGAATCCGCATAATCTCCGTCTCCTTTTCAAATGACCGCGCGCATCGTTCCTATTCGGCCAGCAGCGGCGCGTACAGCGTGAAGGGTTCGCCCGCCAGCGCCTCTCCTGCGTGCGCCGCGGCCTGTCCGGCGTTTCCTCCCGCCCAATACCCCATCGCCATCTGCCAGTGGCAGGAAGCGGAACGCAGCTTCCGCGGCTCCTCCATATAGGAGATGAAGAAGGGCGTGGTTTTGAACCAGCCTGCGTCGCGAACGTTCAGAGCGTTTTTGAACAGCGCGATGTGCTCTCGCAGCATCATTTCGGCGCGGTCGGGCCATCCAAGGCGGCTCCAGCTCAGCGCCTGCCACACGCGCAGCTCGGGCAGATGCATGTCGGAGAAGTAGTCGATCCACAGCGCGACGAGCTCGCGATACATCGCCTCGGCCTCTTCGGCGCGGTTCAGCGCGCCCAGGCACTCCGCCTCAAAGAAGCGGTGCGGTACCAGCAGCACCTCGTTCCACAGTCCGGCGCCCAGCGTATCGGGCAGAGCCTGCGCCGCCCGGAAATGCGCAAGCGCCTCGTCGTACGCTCCCTTTTCAAACAGGGCGCGTCCCAGCGCGTGATGGGCGTACATGTACTGCTCCGCCACCGCGTGCTCGCCGCCTTCGCAGCGCGTGAACTGTCGGCTCAGCAGCGCGGCGAGCGCCTCTTCATACCTTCCGGCCCGGTTGAGCGCCCGGGCGTACTCGAGCAGTATGTCCTCCCGGGTATGCGCGCTGCAGTAGGGCTTCAGGAACGCGGCCCTTTCCTCCGCCGGCACATCCAGCCGACCCATCACATAGGCGGTCTCCCACACCAGCTGCATCTCGTCCGGCGCCATTTCCAGCGCCTTTTTCAGCAGCGGCAGGGCCTCCTCCCGGCGGTTGAGGTGGCTGTAATACGCCACCGCCAGGCTGCGCGCCGCCCGGTAGTCGTCCGGCATGCTCCGCCACAGATCGACGGCCTGCCTGTAATGTCCGTTGGCGTACAGCAGACAGGCCAGCCCGAAATCGTCCGCTCCGTTTTCCCGCAGGCGCTTCAGCTCGCCATGTCTCGAGGGCCAGGCGGTCGCCTTCGGCTTTTCGGCGCGCCGCAGGAGGGCTTGCGCCGCTTCCCTCTGCCCCATCTGCTCCAGATCCTCCGCCAGATCCAGCGCGGTCTGCCAGGGATCGGTCAGCCGCGTGATCCGGCTCGCTCCGCCCTCGCGCTGCAGCAGCGCGTCGCACATTAGATCCACCGGATCATGCCGCAGCCGCGCGTTGAGCGCCTCGACGGCTTCCGCCGTTTTCCCCTGTTCGCGCAGCGCGACCGCCAGCAGCGCCGCAGCCGTGCCGTTGCCCGGATGGGACAGCAGCGCCTCTTCCGCGTCCCGCTGCATGGCTTCCGCCCGGTGCGTCCGCCCTTCGATCATCGCGATGCGGGTCAAGGCGCGATTCCGGGCGTCCTGCGCCCAGGCGGCCCGGCGGTGCCAGTCCATCGCCTCCTCGTCGTTGCCCAGCGCTTCGTAAATCAGGCCGGTCAGATAGGGCGTGTCTCCGCTGAGCGGATGGAAATTGAACTGCGTTTCGATCGACCAGGCCTTCAGGGCGTGTGTCAGCGCCTCCTCATAGAAGAAGTGATCGTACAGATACCTCGCCATTTCCTGATGCGCCGGGGCGAATTCCGGATCTCTGCGCAGGGCTTCCGCGAAGTATTTGTCGGCCGAAATCGCCGGATCGCGGTACTGCGCCGCATGCACGCCGGCCAGATAGCACTCCTGCGCGCTCCGCAGCCGATCCAGCGAGGGATTGTCGGGGAGGGTATCGGGCGTCGGCTCGGGCCGCTCCTGCGCCGGGACGTACCGCAGCACGGTTCGTCCGTTTTCCTCGATGACGATCGAAGAAACCGCTTCATCCCACGCAATGCTCTCCGGCCGTCCGGGGAGCAGCGCCATTTCAAACCGCCGGCCGTTCACGATGATCGCCGCGTTCATGGCCCGGGTGACCTGCACCATCAGCGTTTTTTCATGAACGGAGACCGCCGCGTCCAGCGTGGCGCAGACCGGCGCGCCGATCCTCGCAATCGGGTACCAGCTCTGGGAAAAGGACTTCTCCTCATAGGGATTGAGCCAGGTGAAATCGGGCTGGTTGAGCGAATAGCTGCTGGCCATCAGCTCGGCGTACATGCCGTCTGTATCGGTCAGGGCGCGTTCCCAGGAGCGCGACAGCTGGTTGTACGCCCAGGTGAACATCTTCTTGCCGACCGACACGGTATGATCCGCGATATGCACCACGCCGGCCTGCTTTCCGTTGTCGTAGCCGCCGAAGAAGTCGTAGTGACTGCCGGCGCAGAAATAGCTGGTGGGCTGGCGCGTGTTTTTGTGCAGGCGAATGTCTCTGCCTTCGCCCATGCGGATGCCGTTGTAGATTCCCTTCGCGATCGGGAACGAGGTCACGTTCTTGCGGTAGTGGAACTGAACGTAATGCACATCCGGCGGGAAGAACAGCTCGTACTGCTCGTTGACCGGCACCGCCGCGTTTTCCCACCACAGGAAAGAGCGGCGCGTCTGCGTGCGGTTGAACACGCGCATCCGGGTTTCGAACCGGGCTTCCCCGGGAGCCAGGCGGATTCCGACCATGCCCTTCATGCGGTTGAGCGGTTCGTTTTCGCTCAGCCAGACGGTCGCCGCGCCGTTTTCCTCGCGCTCGATGCAGTAATCCACCGGCATAAAGGTGGACGGCCGGTGATGGCAGGGCCAGTTGAACTCCACCCCGCCGGAAATCCACGAGCCCAGCAGGCCGATCAGCGCCGGCTTGATCACGTGCTGCCTGTAGAAAAAATCATAGCCGTTCGTCTTGTCCAGCGCCGAATAAATCCGGCCGCCCAGCTCCGGCAGGATTTCCAGCCGGAGATATTCGTTTTCCAGCCGGATGCAGCGATGCTCCTTTTCCTCCCGGTGCTCCCGGTCCACCTGCAGCGTCACGGGATTGGGATACGGGTTGCCGCTGGAGCGCTGATGCTCGCGGTTTTCCGCGAACATGGGCAGCTTTTCGGGCGCCGGATCGCGGTAGGTGGGCAGAGTCAGCAGGGTTTCCGTTACCTGTACGGGATTCATGAGTATCCTCCTTTCAATGCTACAGGGATTTCTCCGCCAGCGTCCGGCGGTAGTCGCTCGGGGAGGTCTGATAGAACTTATAAAAGCAGCGAGCGAATGTCTTGTAATTATTGAAGCCCGCCCGGGCGGAGATTTCGGTAATGGTCAGGCTGCGATCGTCCATCATGCTCATCGCCCGCTGCAGGCGCTGCCACGAGAGATAATCGGGGAAGCTCTTTCCGGTCAGCCGCCGCACGACGTCGGAAAAATACCCTTCCGACAAATGCCAGTGCTCCGCCGCCCTGCTCAGGGAGATGTCCTCCAGCCAATGCTCCTTCAGATACTCGTCCAGCGCGTTCTGGCTCACCGGCAGGCCGATCGTGCGCCTGGACAGCGCGCTGTCCACCTGCTGGAACAGGCCGTGCAGCGTGCGCAGCGCGTCGGTAAAGGCCGTGGCGGTCTTCATGTTTTCGCAGACCTTGTAATAATTCCCCATCACCTCTTCCGCCGAAAGATTCGCGTTCGCCGCCGCCTTATAGAGCAGATCTACGCCGTCAAGCAGCAGCTTCCACATGCACTCATAAGAGGATTGCCGGGAATACAGCTGCTCGTTAAGAAACTGATGCAGCGCGTTCCAGGCGTCCTCCGCCTTGCCGTTGGCCACCAGCGTCAGAACGCTGTGCTCCAGCGGCGCGGGAATCATCGTCATGGCGCTTTCTTTTTTCGGCATATTCTGTGTACACCAGATGCCGCCGGAAGGCTGGCTCTGCAAAAAGGCCTCCTGGAATCCCTTTTCGCACATCTCCACCATCTGCCTCAGGGCCGCCGTGTTCTCATGAATCTCCGCGCTGCGCGGGAAGGGCTGCGAAACGGCGCACAGCGTCGCAGAGCCGAAAAGCGCGATCATCTGACGGGCGATTTCATCCATGGCGATCGCGGTTTTCAGCCGGAAGGTCTCGGGATCCATGCTGTGCGATACCACCAGATACACCGACTCGTCCATCAATGCGGCGCGCACCCTGTACAGAGGCTTGAGCTGCTCCTGGCCGATCTGCGCCAGTCGCTTCAGCAGGGCGTCCCGCATGCTTTTTTCCACGCCGCGGTTGGCCGGACGCATGACCAGCAGCTGCAGCTGGGAGTCCTCAAACTCCTGCAGCCACGCGCCGCATTCCGAAATCTCGCTCTGATGCAGGGTCTGGTAAAAAATCAGATCGTCGAGCATCGGCGTGAGGGCGTCGACCATCTGGTTCAGCTTCCTGTTGTCCGCCATCAGTTGCTCCACGATATTTCCGATTGCGTTGATTTCATCATACGATTTGCCCGCGGCGATCTCGCCCTGCGACACCAGGGCGTTAATCAACGCGCCGACAGGATGATACAGCGTTCCGGAGCAGCGCTTTGCCGCCAGCGCGGCCAGTATGCAGAATATGAGGCAGGTCAGCGCCGCCATCTGATAGGCGCGGCGCACCGTCCCGTTCAGCACGGCGTCGGACGTCAGATAAACATAGCGCAGGTCTTCAAAGGGCAGCTTCATGACCTGAACATGATAGGAATTGCCTGCCAGCCGGATTTCCTTCGTCTGCGCTTCCAGGAGCTTCGATACGAAACGCTCATCCCATTCATAGCACTTTTCGTCCGTTGAAAACAGCACGCGTTCCTCGTTGCACAGCAGCTTGATGTCCGCCAGATCCTCATGCAGCTCGATGGCCGGATAGATAATCGCGCAAATATACGCCTGCGGTTTCGTTGAATTGAGCGGCGCGGGAAGGATTTCCAGCATATATCCCTCTCCGGCCAGCGTATCCCCGCAGGAGAGATACGCGACATGGCGCACGTCCAGAATCGCGTCCTGCAGGGCGCCCGCAGTGTTCCAGTCCCCCGTGACCCGATAGCGCAGATAGGTATCCGCATCCACGCTGCCGGTGCTGACGATCCTGTTCATGCCGGGAACATACACAAACAGCTGCTGAATCATTTCAGATCCGCAGGCGATATTCATGATGCGCCTGCTCAGCGAAAGGATGGCCTCGGTCTTTTTTCTTTGTCCCACCCGTCCGGAGATCAGGGAAGCGATTTCTTCTCCCGCCGCCAGGTTGGTCATCTGGGCGTTCAGGCCCGACAGCTGCAGCCGGACATGCTCCACGTCCTCCCCGACGATCTGGCTCCGCAGCTTTTTCATCTGCGGCGAAAAAGACTGCGCCAGCACGACGGCGGTCATCGCGACGGAAATCACGACCGCCAGGACAATGAGCAAAATCATGGCGCAGGTCAGCCGGCGCTGGTATTTTGCGGGATGGCGAATACTCATATGCGTTCCCCCGATGACGAGTTGATGCGGAGGAGGGGAAAAAACCCTCCCCCGCGCGAGCGTTCAGCAGGTAATTGTTTACTTCATCGCGGCGTAATTGGCGTTGACCTCCTCGATGATCGTGTCCAGACCATAGGCCTTCAGCTCGGCGTACAGGCTCTCAAAGGACGCCCAGTCGGTCGTGCCCATGATATAGTTGGTCATCTCGTCCTTCAGCGGCTGCCAGATATCCGCGCTGATCTTGCGGTTGGTCTCGGTATCGAAGATGGAGCCGGGCAGCTGGCTGTAGGCGTACGGCTCGTTATCCACATACGCATGATACGCCAGCGCGTCGACTTCGTCCAGATCCTCCAGCGTCTTGCCCTGGAAGGTGATCTGCAGGAAGTTCTCGCCGCTCCAGTACTCCGTCCAGGTTCCCTTGGCAATGCCGACGCCGCGGGCATTTTCCCAGCTCAGGCAGTAGGGCTCCAGCAGCTTGGGCGCGCCGTCCACATACTCAAAGGTCTCGCCCTCCACGCCAAAGTTGGTCAGAATCTGACCCTCCTCAGAGTACAGGTAGTCCAGAACCATCAGGCAGGCCTCGGGATCCTTCGCGGAGGCCGTAATGCCGGCGCAGGTGCCCGTCGGGAAACGACCCTCGATGTTCTGTCCGCCCACGCCCACGATCGGGAGAACGGGCAGCAGCAGCGCCTTCTCGAAGCCGTTTTCGCGCAGAGACTTGGTCAGCTTGGTGGACTCGTTGCCGGTCGCGTAGGTGCAGCCCACCTTGTCAGTGGAAACCAGCTCGTCGCGGGAGGGAATGTCGCGGATACTGTACTCCGCGTCGATCAGGCCTTCGGCGTACATGGAGCGGAGCAAATCCACGCAGTTCTTGAATTCGGGATGCTCATACTGGGGAACCAGCCTGCCGTCGACCTCCACAAAGTTGCCGCCGACCATGGTAACGCCATAGGCGTCAAAGAAGGGAGCCAGCGAGCCCAGGGCCATGAAGGGGATTTCATCCTGCATGCCGTTGCCGTTGGGGTCGTCGTTCTTGAAATGGCGCAGGACTTCCACATATTCCTCAATCGTGACGGGCCGTTCCAGGTTCAGCGCCTCCAGCCAGTCCGAACGGATCATCAGGGAAGAGTGGTACGGGAAGGGGATCAGCGTCTTGACGGAGTAGATGCCGCCGGCAAAGTCCACCAGGAAGGGCTTCATTTCCTCGGTGATGAAGCCGGAATAATTCGGCGCATACTTTTCCAGCAGGTTGTTCTCCGGATCGTCCAGGCGGAGGATCGCGCCCTGCTCAACCCAGGCCAGCGGAACGGTCTTCGACCACAGGAAGCAGACGATGTCCGGCAGCGCGCCGCTCGCCAGCACGGTATTCAGCTTCTCGGAGAAGCTGGCGGAGGGCACGTAGGTGTAGTCCAGTTGGACGTTCAGCCGCTGCTGCAGAGTGGTTTCCACCAGGTTGTTTTCCTTGTTGGAGTTCACGCCCTCCAGTATCGAGAGATGAATCGTCTCCGCCTCGGGCAGGGAACGCAGTGTCTCCGCCGCCGCGCAGGTACTCAGGAGCATCAGGATCGCCAGTAAAAGAGCCGTCATTTTCTTCGCCATGATTCATATCCTCCATTCTATTATTTAGCCGCATGCACAAGCTCCGAACGCGCGGTCATGCGCTCCGCTCGCAAAAGCAATCTGACTGCGCCCGCAAAGCCGTTCAGCGTACAGCTCGACAGGAAAGCCGGTTGATCTATCCCTTGACCGCCCCGATCATGACGCCCTTGATAAAGTATTTTTGCAGGAAGGGATACAGGAGCATGATCGGTAGCATCGTCAGGATGATGTTGGCATAGATCAGCGATTCGGAAACCACGTCCACCGTGCCGTCCATGTACTGCGCGATGGTGTTGTTGAACACGATGTCGCGCAGCACCAGCTGCAGGGTGAACTTGGAGCGGGTGGACAGGTATAGCAGCGCCGGCGTATAGGCGTTCCAATAGGCCACCGCCACCCACAGCGTGACCGTCGCAATGGACGGCAGGCAAAGCGGCGTCAGGATTTTGAACAGCACGATGACGTCGTTGGCCCCGTCCAGCTGCGCGCTTTCCTCCAGGGAGGGCGGCAGGGTATCAAAGAAGCTCCGCATGACGACGACGTTGTACGCGCTGACGGCCGAGGGAAGAATCAGCGCGAACAGGCTGTCGTACAGGCCGATCTTCCGGATGACCAGAAACAGCGGAATCATGCCGCCGGAAAACCACATCGTCAGCGTAATGGCAAAGGTAATGATCTTCTTTCCGGGCAGGTCGGGGCGCGAAATGATGAACGCCGCCATGATCGTCAGCAGCATCGACAGCGACGTGCCGACCGCCACCACGAACAGGGTATTGCCGTACGCGCGGAAAAAGTAATCGTTTTGCATCACCTTCGCGTAGGACGAGGTATTGAAGCCTACCGGCCAGAGCGTGACCTTGCCGGAAAGCACCGCCTGCTTATCGCTGAAGGATACCGAGATGATATTCAGGAAGGGAAGCACGACGCAGGCGGAAAACGCCAGCAAAAACAAGACAATAAACGCATGAGCGACCCGCTCGCTGAGCGATTCATACTTTTTCATTGCGATCACCTCACCACAGCGCTTCGCCGGTTATCTTCCGGGTCGTCAGGTTTGCGGCGCTCACCAGCAGCAGACTGACCAGCGAATTGAAGAAGCTGACGGCCGTCGCGTAGCCATAGTCGCTGTTGAGCACGCCGCGCTCATACACATAGGTGCTCAGCAGCTGCGAGACCGACTTGTTGCCCGCGGTCTGCATCAGCATAACCTTCTCAAAGTCCGAATTCATCATCTGGCCCATGCGCAGTATGAACATGATCAGAATCGTGGAGCGGATCGACGGCAGGGTGATTTTCCAGATTTTCTGCCACCAGGTGGCGCCGTCAATCGTCGCCGCCTCATAATAAACCGGATCGATTCCCGCAATGGCGGCCAGGTAGATAATGGAATTCCACCCGGTTCCCTGCCACACGCCCGACGCGATCGAGAGCGGACGGAAGTATTCCGCCTTGTTCATGAAGTAGATGGGCTTTGCGCCGGATTTCATGATGAGCTGGTTAACCAGGCCGTTGGTCGGCGAAAGCAGCATATGAAGCATGCTGACCACCACAACGGTCGAAATGAAGTGCGGCATATAGGTGATCGTCTGAATCACCTTGCAGAACCGGGCGCTGCGCAGTTCATTGAGCAGCAGCGCAAACAGAATCGGCATGGTAAAGGTAAAGCAGAGCGACTCCAGATTCAGGATGAGGGTGTTTCCGATCACCTGCCAGAACTGACGGCCGTGAAAAAAGTCCTCGAAGTTTTTCAGCCCGACCCACGGGCTGCCCGAAATTCCCTTGAAAACCATGTACTTCTGAAAGGAGATGAGCAGGCCATACATGGGCACGTAACAAAATATCAGAAAATACGCGGCGACGGGCAGCAGCATCAGGTAGCAATACCTGCGCGCGTATATCCGGTTCAGCAGCCTTGCGCGGCTCCTTTTCTGCGTCGCGCGCCCGCTCACACAGGCTTGCGTGGTTCTCATGATCGACAACAACCCCTTTCATCCATGCTGCGAACTGTGTATTTTACGCGCTTATTATAACATTGGCAGTCCGTTTGTCAATGTACAGAATCCCTGATGACTGGTCATATTTAAGAATATGTGGCGTTTTTGTAGAAATCGTCAACTTTATGGCGATTATTTACCCGTCCATTGCGCGAGAGCGCCCTGTTCCCCATCGCCCGACGCGCCGCCGGATTGTGCGGCGGCATCTTACATTATCACCCTGCTTTTTATAAATCGCGGAAAATGACCAGCCATATGGCATATTGGTTATTGACTTCCGACGGCTCGTCCTCTAAAATAAGGTTAACTATTGGCCGCTTCCGCGGAAATAACTGATTCTAAGGAGTTGCGACGATGAGTACAGTTCTTCTTAAAAAACAGGCGTATCTGGTTTCCCCCCTGGGCGCCGAGAATCCGCTGCCCGACTTCGGGAATGTTTCCTACGTTCATGCCAGGGTGGAATGGGACGATTCCCTGACCGGGGAGGACGTTCGCTATATGCGCTATGGCAGGGTGAGCAGCATTCTGCCGTACAGGGAGCAAAGCGGCTACGAGCGCAATCCGCAGCCGCGGATGATGGATACCGTCCTGCTGGAAAACAAACGCGTCCGGGCGCAGTTCCTGCCGTGGATGGGCGGCAGGCTGTGGTCTCTTTGCGTCGACGGCCGGGAGCTGCTCAGCGTCAACCCGCTGGTTCAGCCCTGCAATCTGGCGCTGCGCGGCGCCTGGTGCTCCGGCGGCGTGGAATGGAACATGGGCGTTCGCGGACACAGTGTTTTCACCTGTGAAACGCTGTTTACCGAGCTGCTGGAGCTGCCCGACGGAACGGCCGGCGTCCGTTTCTATGAATTTGACCGAATCCGGGGCACACTCTTCTGCATCGAAGGCTACCTGCCGGAGGATTCCCGGTTTCTATTTATACAGGTTCGCCTGAAGAATCCGATCGGAAACGGGGAAACTCCGATGTACTGGTGGAGCAATATCGCCGTCCCCGAAACGCCCGGCACGCAGGTAATCACCTCCGCCCCGACGGGCGTCCTGTCCTTCTATAACCAGGGCAGCTATTTCATGACCCGAAAGCCGCTGCCCGTTTTTGAAGGGGCCGACCTTTCCTACCCCACCCATATTTCCCGCTCCATCGATATCTTCTACGATCTGCCCCAGGGCGAGCTGCCCTACATCACCGCGCTCAACGAAGCGCATCGCGGACTGGTTCAGTGCTCCACCTCCCGTCTGCTCGGACGCAAGCTGTTCGTCTGGGGCATGGGCGCAGGCGGGCGTCACTGGCAGGAATTCCTCTCGGACGGAAAGACCCGGTACATCGAAATTCAGGCCGGCCTGGCCAGAACGCAGCAGGATCATCTGCCCATGCCGGAGGGCGCGGAATGGAGCTGGCTGGAGGCCTACGGCGAGCTGAACTGCCCGCTTGACGGCTGCTCGTGGAGCGAGGCCGGAAGGCGCTGCGCCGACGCGCTGCGCCGGCAGATCACCCTGGAGGAGCTCGAGGCGGAGCACGGGAACCGCGGAGCGCAGATCGCCCGCGCCAGGGGCGCTCTCGTCGTTCAGGGCTCGGGCTGGGGCGCGCTGGAAAACCGCCGCAGGGCGCAGACCGGACTGCCCCCGCTGGATAATATCTGCGTCTTCCCGGAGGAGTCGCTCACCGAGGCGCAGACGCCCTGGATAACCCTGCTTGAAGAGCATGCCTTCCCTTCCCAGGCTCCGCAGCAGCCGCCGGCTCAGCCCAACAAGGGCGCTTACTGGCGCGCTCTGCTGGAAAACCTCGCGTTCAAAAACGCCTCCGCCTGGTATCAGCTGGGCGTCCTGCGCTACATCGACGGCGACGCGGCGGGTGCCAGGGCGGCCATGGAGCAAAGCCTTCTCGAGGAAGACAATCCGTGGGCGCACCGCTGTCTGGCGCGCATGGCGCAGCTGGACGACGATCAGCAGGCCTGCGTCAGCCATTATCAGCGCGTAATGAGCGCCGGTCTTCCCTGTCACGAACCAGCTCAGGAATACGTCGCCGCCCTGCTCTCGTTCGGCATGGTCTCCGAAGCGCTGCAGGCGCTCGAATCGCTGCCGCAGGCATGGCAGGAAAAACCGCGTTTCCTGTACCTGAGGGCGGACGCGCTGATCGAACAGGGGCGCTATGACGAAGCGAAGGCCATTCTGCTGAAGCCGCTGATCATTCCCGACATGCGCGAAGGGGAGCTTTCGCTGGCTTCACTCTGGTCAAAGCTGCACTGTCGTCAATACGCGCTGACCGCTGAAGAAGCCAGACGCCGTTATCCGCTTCCCTATGCGCTGGATTTCAGGATGCACGAAACGGATTAACCCCCGTTGACCCATCGCCCTTCCCGTTTGACGCAATACCGTTCAAGGAAATCTCAATCAATTCATTACATATCGCCGCACGGCTCCGGAGAAAACTGATCTGTGGAGCCGTGCTTTGCTGCAGCTCTGCAGACTTATAAAGGGCAACGTTGACAAGAACAGCGCATCAGGGTATAATAGGTAGATCAAACGACCGAGGGGGGTATTGTCATGAATCAGACTGAACTGGCACGCGAGCGGGAGTACACGCAGATGGTGCAGGGGCTGCTCCTGAGCGTCATTAACGCGTCGAAGGGCAACGCGGCGTTTCAGGAAGAGTCCATTCAAACGATCCTCAACGACGCCTGGGAGGAAATGCGCCTGAAGCCCACCGCGCTCTCGCAGCAGGACATCGACCAGCTGCAGACCGAGATCAACCGTTACGCCGCCCGCAAGAGCTTCTCCGAGGGGCGCGCCGCGCAGTACGAGCGCATGCTGGCCAATCCGTTTTTCGCGCGCGTGGACTTCACTGAGGAGCCCGACGGCACGCAGGAATCGCCTCCCGAAAAGGAGAAAATCGTCATCGGCCTGTACAGTCTGAAGGACGCGGACAGACGCCTGGTGGTGCATGACTGGCGCGCGCCCATCTGCTCTTTGTACTACGACTGCCTGCCCGGCCCGGCATCCTACGTCTGCCCGGACGGCACCATCCGCGGCGCGCTCTCGCTCAAGCGGCAATACGCGATGGACAAGGGGAAGCTCAGGTATTACGTGGACACCGACTACTCGATCGACGACAGCATGCTGCTGGACATCCTCTCGGGCGCGACCAGCAGCCACATGCGCCAGATCGTGGCCACCATTCAGTCCGAGCAGAACGCCGCCATCCGCCACGACAACGCGCGCGTGCTCTCAGTCATCGGCGGGGCGGGCAGCGGCAAAACCAGCGTGGCCATGCACCGCGCGGCCTACCTGATGTACCGCTACCGCGACCAGCTCTCCAGCGAATGCATCGCGGTCATCTCCCCCAGCCAGGCCTTCAGCGAGTACATCTCGCAGGTGCTGCCCTCCCTGGGCGAGAAGAACACCCGGTCGCACACCGTACACGACGTCCTGACCAGGGTCATCGCCCGGAAGATCGAGACGCCCATCGCGCAGTACGAGACGCTGCTCTCCGGCGTGCCGGCGCTGCGCCACCAGAGCGTGGCCTACAAGGCGGGGGCGGAGTTCCTGCAGCGCATCACCGACTATGTGGAGCGCTTCCGCGAGCACGGGCCCTCCTTCACGACCCTCAGTCTGGGCGAGAGCGTGCTCATTACGCGAGCCGAGATGGAGCACATGTACCGCGACGAGTTCAAGATCCTCAGCCCGGCGCAGCGCCTGAACCGGCTGAGCCTGATCGTGGAGTCGCGCCTTGAAAACTGGGAAAAGACGCTCTATCCGCAGTATGAAAAGCAGCTGATCTCCAGCTATCGCGACAAGGAGCTGGCCTTCGCCACGCGCATGGCGGTCGCCCAGCGGCTGCGTCCCCTGCGCGCCCAGGCAAAGCAGCTCTTCGACCTCAACCCGCTGCACCTGTTCGCCCAGTCAATGCGCGGCGCGCCGGCCGCCCTGAAAAACGCGGCCTATGAAAACGCGAACGCCGGACTGATCTGGTGGGAGGACGCGCCGGCCATCGGCTTCATCATGCTGCGCCTGGGCTTTGTGAAGCCCGATACCGGCATCCGGCACCTGCTGATCGACGAGGCGCAGGACTATCCGGACGTCTTCCTGAAGTTCCTCGCGGCCAACTATCCCTCGGCGCACGCCACGCTCCTGGGCGACCCCAACCAGCGCACGCTCTCTTCCCTGCCCCCGTGCGACCCGCACGTCTGGGGCGGGCTCATGGGTTTGCCGGACGCGCCGCTGGTGGAGCTGAGCTGCGGCTACCGCTCCACGGTGCAGATCGGCGACTACTGCAACGCCTTCCTGGGGAAGGAGGCGGTGTCCAATCCCTACGGCCGCTCGGGCAAGCCGGTCGAGGAGGCCGCGTTCTCTCAGGAGGCGCTGGAGGGCCTGCTCGCCCGCTGGAAGAAGGCCGGACATAAGCGCGTAGCGCTGGTCACCCGGTCGCAGAAGCGGGCCGAGGCGCTGAGCAAGAGCCTCAAGGGCAGCTTCCTGCTCACCGGCGACGCGGACGAGCTGGAGGACGAGGGCGTGATCGTGTCGGCGCTGCACCTGATGAAGGGACTGGAGTTCGACGCGGTGGCGGTGATCTGGCCGGAGAACTGCTTTACCTCGGACGACCCCAGCGAAAAGAGAAAGCTGTACACCGCCTGCAGCCGCGCGCTGCACGAGCTGGCGGTGCTCAGGGAGGAATCGGGCGATGGCGCAAACGGTTGACCTGGCGGTGATCGGCGGGGGCGCGAGCGGGCTGATGGCGGCCTGCAGCGCCCTGATGCGCGCGAAAACGCCCCTGCGCGTGGCCGTGCTGGAGAAGCAAGAGCGCGTCGGGCGCAAGCTGGCGGCTACCGGCAACGGGCGGTGCAACCTGACCAACACGCTGGCCGGGCCGGACAATTACCACACGAGCGGCAGTCTTTCCTTCCTGGACGCAGCGATGAACGCCTTCCCGCCCGAAAAAGTGATGGACGTGTTCCGCAGGCTGGGGCTTTACCCGGTCGAGCGGGACGAGGGGCGCGTCTACCCGATGAGCGACCAGGCCGCGTCGGTGGTGGACGTGCTGCGGTTTTACCTGACCGAAAAGGGCGGCGAAATCCGCTGCGGCTGTCCGGTGACCGCCGTTTCGCGCACGAAGGACGGGTTCAGTCTGCGCGCCGGCGGGGAAACGCTCTTCGCCCGGCGGGTGATACTGGCGGCGGGCAGTCAGGCCGCGCCCAAACTGGGCGGAGGGACGGACGGCTATCATCTCGCGCAGTCGCTGGGACACACGCTGACGCCCAGATTTCCGGCGCTGACGCCTCTTCTGACCGACCCCATCCGCGCGCTGAAGGGCTGCAAATACCAGGGCGAAATCGCGCTGCGCATCGAAAACCGCGAGGTACGGCGCGAAAAGGGCGAGATCCTGTTCACGGAGTACGGGCTGTCGGGCATCGCGGCGATGCAGCTGGCAAACCTCGCGGCGAAGGCGCAGGGGAAGCAGGTCGAGGTCGAGCTTCACCTGCTGCCCGGCACGAGCGGCGAGGCCTATTCCTGGCTGAGGGAGCGCGCGCAGGCGCTGTCCGTTCGGCCGATCGAGGAGTTTTTGACCGGCGCGCTCAACAAGCGGGTGGCGCAGGCCGCGCTCAAGACCTGCACCGAGCGGCCGCTGACCGAGCCTTCAGGCCGTCTGACCGACCGCGAGCTGCGCGCCCTGAGCGAGCAGCTGACCGCCTGGCGCATGCGCGTGACCGGCGTGCAGGGCTTTGATCAGGCGCAGGTCGCCTCGGGCGGCGTGGACACCCGCGAGGTCGACCCCGAAACCATGCAGTCGCGCCGCTGTCCGGGGCTCTACCTGTGCGGCGAGGTGCTGGACGTGGACGGCGACTGCGGCGGCTTCAACCTGCAGTGGGCCTGGGCGTCCGGGCTGCTGGCCGGGCAGGCCGCGGCAAAAACGCTCGAGAGGAGCCCGCTCTGACCGGGCGGCGCGCAGGAGGCTTTTACGCGCCTTTTTTCGATGAAAAGGAGTACTTATGATACGAATCAGCAACATCAAGGCGCCGCTCGACTACGAAAAGCAGCCGCTCGCGCGCTTCGCCGCGTCGCTTCTGAAGCTGCGCGAGGATGAAATTCTGTCGGCGCGCCTGAGCAAAAAGTCGGTGGACGCGCGGGACAAGCGCTTCGTACACTTCGTGCTGACGCTGGACGTACAGCTGCGCCGCGAAAGCCAACAGGCGCTGAGCCGCCTGCCGGTGCGCGCCGCGTTCCTCGAGCCGGAGGCCGCGCCCGCTCCCCTGCCCCGCGCGTCGTTTGACGAGCGGCCGGTGGTGGTGGGTCTGGGGCCGGCCGGCCTGTTCGCGGCGTGGACGCTGGCGCAGGCCGGGGCGAGACCGATCGTGCTGGAGCGCGGGCGGGACGTGGACAGGCGCGCGCGGGACGTGCAGGCGTTCTTTTCAGGCGGCGAGCTGGACGAAGCCTCGAACGTGCAGTTCGGCGAGGGCGGCGCGGGCGCGTTTTCGGACGGCAAGCTGAACACGGGCATCAGCGACCCCCGGTGCCGCCGGGTACTCGAGACGCTGCGCGAATGCGGCGCGCCGGAGGAAATCCTGTACCTGGCCAAGCCGCACGTGGGCACGGACAGGCTGCCGGGCGTGGTGAAGGCGCTGCGGGAGAGAATCGTCTCGCTGGGCGGCACGGTGCTGTTCGAGCATCGGCTGAGCGCGCTGCGCCTGGAAAACGGACATCTCGCGGCGATCGAGGTCGCCGGCCCAACCGGCGAAACGCGCGAAATCGCGGCCTCGACGCTGATTCTGGCCATCGGCCACAGCGCGCGCGACACCTTCGAGATGCTCTACCGCGCGGGGCTGACGATGATTCAGAAGCCCTTTTCGCTGGGCGCGCGCATCGAGCACCCGCAGAGCCTGGTCAGCCGCAGTCAGTACGGCGATGCCTGGCGGCACCCGGCGCTGGGCGCGGCAGACTATAAGCTGAGCGAGAAGCTGCCCAACGGGCGCTCGGCCTACACCTTCTGCATGTGTCCGGGCGGCACAGTGGTGGCGGCGGCCTCGGAAAAGGGCGGCGTGGTCACCAACGGCATGAGCGTGTTTGCGCGCGACGGAAAAAACGCCAACAGCGCGCTGCTGGTGGGCGTAGAGCCCTCCGACTTTTGCGGGGACGACCCGCTGGCGGGCGTGCGGCTGCAGCAGAAATGGGAGCGCGCGGCCTTCCTGGCGGGCGGCGGCAGCTACCATGCCCCGGCGCAGCGGGTGGGCGACTTTCTGAAGGGCGTGCCCTCGGGCGGCGCGGGCGACGTGGAGCCGACCTACCGGCCGGGCGTGACCTACACCTCGCTGGACAGCTGCCTGCCGGGCTTCGTGATCGAGACCATGCGCCTGGCCATCGAACGGATGGATCGCAGGCTGCGCGGCTTTGCCTCGCCGGGGGCGCTGCTGACCGGCGTGGAGACCCGCTCCTCTTCCCCGCTGCGCATCACGCGAAACGAGCGCTGCGTTTCCTCGG
>CAKUFB010000013.1 GCA_934647145.1 uncultured Clostridia bacterium | reverse complement strand
GTAGTAGCTCAGTTGGTAGAGCGCCACCTTGCCAAGGTGGAGGTCGCGAGTCCGAGCCTCGTCTACCGCTCCATTTTCTCCGTTAGAACCTGCGGGTGTGGCTCAATGGTAGAGCTCCAGCCTTCCAAGCTGGCTGCGTGGGTTCGATTCCCATCACCCGCTCCATTTCCTGCGGTAGTAGCTCAGTTGGTAGAGCGCCACCTTGCCAAGGTGGAGGTCGCGAGTCCGAGCCTCGTCTACCGCTCCATATGCGCCATTAGCTCAGTTGGTAGAGCACCTGACTCTTAATCAGGGTGTCCCGGGTTCGAGTCCCTGATGGCGCACCAAAGGCTTTGAGTTTATCGACTCAAAGCCTTTTTTCTGCCTGCAACCGGAGGCGGCCACTGCCCGCCAATCCGCGAGGAATCCTGCGGATTCGAAGACCTCAGGGGCTTCAATCTATGCCCCTGAGGTCGTGTTCTATCCGGCGGCAGCCAGTGGGTGTCGGCACTGCCGACGCGACAGCGGGTGGGTCTGGGCACAATCGTGTTTACCGTCCTACGAAGAATTCGGGAGCTTGAATTAATGGCTCCCGAATTCGTGTTCTATCCGGCGGCAGCATGTGGGTGTCGGCACTGCCGACGCGACAGCGGGTGGGCCTGGGCACTATCTTGTTTACCGTCCTACGAAGAATTCGGGAGCTTGAATTAATGGCTCCCGAATTCGTGTTCTATTTGGCGGCAGCTAGTGGGTGTCGGCACTGCCGACCGGCGGCAGCAAGTGGGTCTGGGCACTATCGTGTTTACCGTCCTACGAAGAATTCGGGAGCTCTAATTTATGGCTCCCGAATTCGTCGATAGACCCGGCGGCAGCAGGTGGCAGTCGGCCCTGCCGACCCGGCGGCAGCAAGTGGGTTTGGGCACAATCGTGTTTATCGTCCCACGAAGAATTCGGGAAGTCCAATTTATGCTTCCCGAATTCGTCGATAGAACCGGCGGCAGCAAGTGGAACCGGGCACTGCCCGGCGGCAGTAAGTGGGTCTGGGCACAATCGTGTTTACCGTCCTACGAAGAATTCGGGAAGTCCAATTTATGCTTCCCGAATTCGTCGATAGAACCGGCGGCAGCAAGTGGCAGTCGGCCCTGCCGACCCGGCGGCAGCGGGTGGGTGCAGGCTCAGTCTGCCCGGGTGATGCGGAAGACGGCCTCGCCCTCAGGCCTGACCAGCTCGAAATCGATCTGGTAGAGCGTCTCATCCAGCGGCTCGTCGTACGCAGCATCTGAAAAACTCGGATGGCGGGTACGATAGCGTGCCGACTGCACGCATAGGCGCGCCGCCTGCTCGCACCGGATGCGCCACTGCCCCACCCTCGCCTCGCCCGAGTTAAGCACCGGGCACACGCGGGTCACGAACCGCTCAACCAGACTGGCCGCGCCCGAAAACCGGTCGGTCAGGCGCAGATCGCTCTCGCCGAAGCGCACGCTGCGCCGGAGCGACAGGCCCGGCACGTCGTAGGCCTGGGACAGATCCATGACGACCTCCCGCTCGTCCGCATGAAGGAGCAGTGCCCTGTGCTCCTCGCCTGCCGCCTGAAACCGGCCGTTCACAATGGGCACGCTGTGTCCGGCCGAGGAAGCGCACACGAAGTACTTGTAGCGGTTTTCGCCGGAATAGAGACCTGTGTACTCCGGCAAACCGGGGTCGTCCAGTACAAACGTCCCGCCCTCGAAGAGCACCAGCTCGCCCAAGTCGTTGTGATTGTGGGGCTCGCCGTTGTGCCCGGCCTTGCACACGCACGTCCAGCCGTTTTGCCTGCGCAGCACCAGTCCGGCCTCCGGATAGACCGATAGCGGCGGCTTTTTTGTGTCCGGCGCGTCCAGTTTGGGCTCGTACCAGAAAAACTCGCGCAGGAAGGGCGCAAACCGGAAGCACGCATCCCGGCCAAACAGAGAGCTTTCGCTCAAGGGGAGGCCGCCCAGGTCATACTCGTTCGCCAGGAAATGCATCAGTCCCAAATTCACACGCAGCGTATGCCGCGAATCGGCCAGGGGCAGCACATACCGCCCCTCCAGATACATATCCCGGCCGAAGCGCGCGATGGCGCGAACCTTCTCCTGCGCAAACAGGTCAATCTTTCCCCCGGTAAAGCTCCTCAGCAGTTCGGCGGCGTATGTAAAGTAGCCGAAGCCGTACTCCCAGTACATCGGCCCCTCCAGGCAGCAGCCGTCCGCCGGGTAGCCGCTCAGGAACTCGGCAAGCGAATCGAGCAGCAAATCCTGCACGCCCGAAAGCCGCTCGCTGAAGCGATAGATGTACATCATCAGCAGACTGCCCGCGCACACGGCCGACCAGTTTGCCGCGCCCCAGCGCCTTTTCTGCGCCTCGTAGGGGCGCACGGCGCGCGCAAGGAGCGCCTCGTCCAGCGCCCGAACCAGCGCCGGGTCAAGGCGAGCCTGCAGCAGGCTGAGGATTTCCGCAATTGTCTGGGCAGTCTCGCAGGCGAACAGGTCGAGCGTTTCGCGCCGCCGCGCCTCGTCCGCATCCTCGGGGACGTGCGCGGGCAGCGCCCAGGTCGGCTCGGCCAGCAGCGCCCGCAGCGCCTTTTCCAGCTCGGCGAGCCAGAGCTCGTCCCCCTCCCACAGGCTCAGCGCGGTGAAGGCGCACAGGCGGCGGCGCGTCTGAAAATAGACCGCCTCGTACTCGTCCCGGCTGCCCGTCCGGTAAAACTGGCGGAAGAGCGCCTCGCTGAAGGGCTCGACGGGCGTACCCACGAGCGGCCGGGCGTTCTCGCGAATCCGCGCGATCTGCCGCCGCGTCCAGGTCGTATCGGGCAGGCGGCTTGCAAAGTGCTGATACATTTTCTTTCCCTCCTTGTCGCCTTCAGTTTATCTACCCGCGTTCGGCCTGTCAAGCGCGAGCCTTTCCGCTTTCCCCCACTTTCCGTTTTCGCAGGGCGTATCTGGCGCCTGAGCGCGCGCTCCTGCGCCTTCGTGATTTCCATACGGATCGGCTCCTTTCGACGATAAAAGCCCGGAAAACCGAACGTTCTCCGGGCAGTCTGTTTTTCGCTTACAGCTTCTTTTCCAGGTTTTCGACCGCACTGACCCAGTCGTGCGCCGGGTCGTTGCTGCGATAGAAGCCCTGATGCTCGCCGGCCATCAGCCACAGGAAGTAGGTGTTGTAGCCGGGCGCGCCCACTGTGGTGTGGTAGCCGCGCGGGAACTCGACCAGCTCGTCGTTCTTCACGCGATAGGCCTCGTCGATCTCGCCGTCGGCGGTGTACAGGCACTGCACCGCGAAGCCCTGCTCCGGCTGGAACAGGAAGTAGTAGATTTCCTCGGCCACGCCCTCGGCGGGCATGTTGTCCTCGTCGTGCTTGTGCGGCGGGAAGCCGGCCCAGTTGCCGGGCGTGCAGTAGGCCTCGCCGATGGTCAGCTTTTTCGCGTTGGTCGTGCCGTCCACGATGAAGGAGGTGTCGCGCTCCCAGGGCTTCACGCCCAGCTTCATCACGCGCACGTCGGCCTGGCGAATGGCCTGCGGCTGGGTGTCCTCGTCGATCGGAGTGCCGCAGACGACGATCTTCACGTTCCAGGGGCTGAAGACCTCGACCGTGGTGCGGCGGGGCGCGTAGAACGCTTCGGCCCTGGGGTTCTCAAACACGCTGCGGCGCACGCCGAGCAGACCGAAGTCGGTTCCGTTCGCCTTAAAGCCCGCCTTGCCGCCCAGAATGATGAACGCGACCTCGCGTTCGCCGGTTTCATAGGTGTATCTCTGGCCGTTCGTCAGCTCCAGGATGCCGAACTCCAGCTGTTTGAGCGAGCACTCGCCGATCGTGCAGATGGGCGTGAAGCCGTTCCCGGGCGTATAGGTCTTCTTGTAGTTGTAGCTCATGATTTCAGTTCCTCCTTTATTTCATTCAGCGCCTGCTTCCAATCCAAAACCAGACCGAAGTCGGAATAGTGGAAGATCGGCGCCCTGGGATCGGTGTTGATGGAAATCACCGTGCCCGACCGGTTCATGCCCAGCACGTGCTGTATCGCGCCGGACAGGCCGAAGGTCAGGTACACGTCGGGGCGCACGGTCAGGCCGGTCTGCCCCACCTGCATGCAATAGGGCGCATAGCCCGCGTCCACGGCCGCGCGGGTCGCCGCAACCTCGCCGCCCAGGCATTTCGCCAGCTCGGCCAGCTGAAGAAAGCCCTCCTTTGAGCCCACGCCCAGGCCGCCCGCGACGATCAGCCTGGCCTGAGACAGCGTGCTCTGCGCGCCTTCATGCCGTTCCAGGCAGGTAATCGGGCCGTTTTCTTCCGCTGCTATGCGCTCAACGGCGCAGGGAGCGCTCCCTTCGTCGGGAAACACGCCGCGCCTGACCAGCGCCATCTGCGGCCGCGCCTCGGGGCACTGGATTTCCGCCAGCTGCGCGCCGCCGAACGTGGGGCGAATCTGCAAAAGCAGACCGGAGTCGGTTGCCTGCAGGTCGGTGCAGTCGGCGGTCAGGCCGGTTTCAAGGATGGTTGCGACCTGGGGCGCAAGCGCGCGCAGAAAGGGGGTGGAGAGCGCCAGAACCGCCTCGGGGCGGCCTTTTTTGAGCCGCTTCGCCACGTTTTCGGCCACGGGAAGCACGTTTTCGCGCGCCTCGATCAGCAGAAGGCGCACCGGCGAATCGGTCAGCGCCTGCGCCCGGGCGACGAGCGCGCGGCTGTCCGCGTCCTCCGCCTCGGCCATCACCCAGACCTCGCCGGGCAGGCGATTCACGGAAGAGACTTCGGTCTGTTTTGTGGTAACTGCCGTGGTTCGTTCACGCAGCACCTGCACGATTTCCCGGCCACTGTGCAGCCAGCGAGTCACGCGCGCCGGCTCGGGCGCGTCCGTCACCCGGCGCACGCGCGTGGGCGAGCCGGTCAGACCCACCTGCTCAGGCGGCAGGCACAGCTCCGCGTTTGTCAAGCGACGGATGACGGCGCTCTTCGCCCGGCGCATGCCCAGGATGCCCTTCAGGCGCAGCGCGCAGCTTCCCTCGTGTACGGTCAGCAGGGGGGGTAAAACAGACTTCAGTCTCTTTTGTGTCTCTCCGTCCTCGCAGATATATTCCTCAAAACCGACTACGGTCTGTATATCAGTGATGAGCGGCCAGCCCAGCAGCTGCGCCAGGCGCGCCGGGGTCAGCGCGGTCTCGCCGTCCACCGCCCGCCGTCCGGTCAGAATCAGGTCAAACGGCTCGAGCCTGTCCGCCGCGGCCTGAAGCACCCGGGCCGTCGCCAGCGTGTCGCTGCCCGCATAGGCCGGGTCGGTCGCCAGGCAGGCCTCGTCCACCCCCCGCGCGATCAGCTCGCGCAGCATGTCCTCCGCCTTTTCGCGCCCCATGGTCAGCGCGGTCACGCGCGCGCCGCTCGTTTCCTTCAGCCGCAGCGCCGTCTCGACCGCGCACGCGTCCGCCGGGTTGAGGATCCACAGCGCGTCCGGCGCGGACGATTCGCGCACCTGCTTGACCAGCACAAGGATTCGTTCAATCTTCATAGTCGTGATAGATCGGGGCCAGCGCGTCGTGTATGCGCCGGTACACCGCAAAGCTCTTCTCGTAGAGCGCGTGCGTTTCGGGGTTCGGAAGCGTCCTGTCCTGGACGCGCACGCACTTTTTCACGCTGTCCTCGAAGTCCGCAAACGCGCCGCAGGCCACGCCCGCGAGCATCGCGCTGCCCAGCGAAGAGTCAACATTTTCCACCGTCGTGAGCGGAATGTTCAGCATATCGGCGACAATCTGCCGCCACAGCGGGCTCTTCGCGCCGCCGCCGATGATGGTGGCCGACTCGGGCGCGATGCCCAGGCCGCGCAGCGCCTCATAGCAGTCCTTCATCGAATAGCCCACGCCCTCGAGCACGGCGCGGTTGAAATGCGCCTTGGTGTGCGAGGCGGTCGCGCCCACGAACGAGCCGCGCAGCCTGTCGTCAAGATACGGCGTGATCTCGCCCTGCAGGAACGGGTGGAAGAACAGTCCGTCGCACCCGGCGGGCGCGGTTTCGGCGGCCGCGCTCATCAAGAGGTACGCGTCGGTGCCCTGGGCCTCGGCCCGCATGACCTCGCCCCCGCACAGCGTGTCGCGATACCAGCGGTTGGACGCGGCGCAGGACTTGGTCGCGCTGCCCGGGTACCACAGGCCGCTCACCACGTGGCGGTAGGTCACCAGCAGCGGCGAGAGGATAGCGCGGTCGGTGATCGGGCAGATGCGCCCGGCGGTGGCCAGCTTGAGCGTCGCCTGGCCGGGACGAATCGCGCCGGAGGCGTACACCTCCATGACCGTGTCGGTCGAGCCGGCGATGACCTTGGTTTCAGGCGACAGGCCGGTGTCCGCGAGCGCCTGCGCATTCATCGCGCCCAGCACGCACTGCGGATCGACGATGCGCGGCATCACGTCCTTCGTCAGGCCGCACAGGCTCAGCAGCTCCGCGTCCCACTCGTTCGTGCGCGCGTCGAGCAGCATGAAGCCCATGGCCTCGATCGAGTCGGTCACGAAGTCGCCGGTCAGGCGATAGCGCACGTAGTCCTTCATCGACAGCACCCTGCGGATGCGCGCGTGGTTTTCCGGCTCGTGCGCCTGCAGCCACATCAGCTGCGGCAGCGTCCAGAGCGCGGAAGGCGAATTGAAGGTTCGCTCGACGATCATTTCGCCGTATCTTTCCTTCAGGAAGGCCGCCTCTTCCCCGGCGCGCTTGTCCGTCCAGTAGATGGCCGGGCGAATCACCCGGTCGTTTTCGTCCAGCAGCACCGCCGTGTGGGTCGCGCCGTCCAGGCACAGCGCCGCGACGTCCGCCGCCCGCACGCCGCTCGCGCAGAGCAGCTCGCGCACGTTGTCCACGAACGCGCGGTAGGAATCGTCCGGATCCTGCTCGGCCCAGCCGGCGCGCGGATACGAGGTGGGATATTCGTGCGTGGCGGTCGCGACGACCGCGCCGTCCTCGCGCAGCAGCGTCGCCTTGGACGCGCCGCCGCCGAAGTCGCACCCCAGCAGATACTTCATGGGTCACTCTCCTTTACGCCGGGGGTTACGCTGGGAAGGCCGCCTTTTTGAAAAAGGCGCCTCCCCAGACCCCTCCCGGAAAACACCTGCTGCCGCCGAATAAACAACTGTACGTTCACAGGCAATAGCAGGCCAGTTTTATACGTACTTGCCGCTTCCCTTTAAAGAGCAAGCAGCGCTTCACCCCCAGACCTCCGCGGGCAAATGCCTTGGAAGCCAGGGGGTGGATTCATTTAACAGAGGGTATCCAGCAGTACGAACAGGTTGTCGATCGTGTCGCCTTCGGGCTTGAAGGCGCGCAGCACGTCGTAGGCCTGCGGGTTGGCGGTGATCATGTGGCGCACCCCGGCGCGATGCATGTCGTCCCAGCGGCCGGCGGCGGTCAGCTTGGCCAGCTCGGGCGCGTACTGCATGAACACCTCGCTGCCGCAGCACTTGGCCATGCGGCGGTTGAGGAACATCTCCCTGAGCTGCACGCCCATCGCCTCGAGCAGCTCGCGGGGCGCGTCGTGGTCGGCCAGGTCGCGCGCGTCGGGGGTCGCGTCGTGGTAGGCGGCGGTCAGGTTCAGCTTGTTCACGGTCAGCCTGCCCGCCCTGACCAGGTCGCGCACGAAGTCGGCGGCGGTGGTCAGCTCGCCCTCCACGCGGATGCCCCACTCGGGCATCTGGTGCAGCATGAAGGCCAGGTCGTAGCTGTCCAGCACGATCACCTTCGGCGCCCCCACGGCATTGATCGCCTGCGCGCACCTCTCGGCCTGCTGGCGAACCTCCTCGACATAGCCCATGAGATCGCCCAGCGCGCTGCCGCTGGCCGGCTCGTCCCTGAGCACAGCGAACCTCACGCCCGCCTTGCGCAGGAGGGAAATCATCGCCTGCGCCACGTCGGTCATCCTGTAGCGCGCGGTCTCGCCCAGGTACAAAAGCGCCTCGGGCTGCTCGCAGGAAACCTCAAAATCGGGCGCGTCGGTTCTGCCGAACATGTTGCCGGTGGTCAGCTCCCTGTCGATCACGTCCAGCACCGCCTGCGGAGCCAGGTCGTCGGCGATGGCCTCGGATCTCGCCTCGCGGATGTAGAGGGGCGGCTCGTAGCCGGTGGCGCAGTCGTTGGTGCAGCTGCCGCACAGCGTACACTCGTACATGATCTGCGCGGTATCCTTGTCCATGGCGTGGCCGCGCAGCGCCAGGGAAATCAGCAGACCCTTGGCGCGGGGGGTATTGACCTCGCGGCCGGTCTGAAGGCCCACCGGGCACAGGTGCCGGCACATCCAGCAGAAGCGGCAGGCATTCGCATGCTTCTGAGCTTTTTCGGTAAACATTGAGAACACCTCCGTATATTACAGTCCCAGCTTGTAGGGGTTCATGATGCCGTTGGGGTCGAGCTGCTTCTTGAGCGCCTCCATGACCTGCATGGCCGGGCCGTACTGCTCCTTCATCAGGCGGGACAGCTTCAGGCCGATGCCGTGGTGGTCGTTGATCACGCCGCCGTTTTTCATCGCGGCGCGCACGCCGGTGTTCCAGATGCGGTTGTGCAGGCGGATGGCCTCGTCCGGGTCGGCGGGCGGGTTGTCCAGGATGAAGCGGTCGTAGATCATCGTGCCCCACTCGTACCAGTGCGAGCAGTGCGCGATAAACCGCACGCCCGGGAAGTTGGTCTCGATGGCGTTCTTCATCGCCCAGTAGATCTTCTCGACGTCCTTGAAGCGGGCGACCGTGTCCATCGTGCCGAACATCTGCGGGATGTCCATGATGTGACCCGGATAAAAGAAGGTGATGCGGTTTTCATACCACTTTTCGCCGTACTCGCTGCCCAGATCCTGCGCGCCGTACTTTTTGCAGATCTCGACCACGATGTCCATCTCCACGTCCACAATGCGCTCGATACCCTCGCAGGTGACATTCATAAAGCAGCCTTTTTTCTCGAAGCCCAGGATTTTCTTGATGATCGAGACGGTCTCGGCCTCGTCGAAGAAGCGCATGATCGAGGGCTTGACCTTCTGCATGATGTCGCGTCCGGCCGCGAAGCCGCTGGTCATGTCCGGGAAGAGGAAGGCGCGGTGCCTGCGGCACTCGGGCTGCTCAAAGAGCTTGAAGGTGGCCTTGGTGATCACGCCCAGCGTGCCCTCGGAGCCGATAAAGATCTGGTTGAGGTCGGGGCCGGCGGCGTGCTTGGGCACGGGCAGGGTGTTGATGACGTCGCCGTTGGGCAGCACCACCTCCATGCTCACGCACATGTCGTCGATCTTGCCGTACTTGGTGGACAGGATGCCGATGCCGCGGTGACCCAGCGCGCCGCCGATCGTGCCGCAGGTCAGGCAGGAGGGAATGTGCATGCAGGAGAAGCCCTTCTCGTTGGCGTACCACTCCAGCTGCTGAAAGATCATGCCGGTCTCGGCGGTGATGGTGCGGCTCTCCAGGTCGATCTCGAGCAGCCTGTTCATGCGCTTGGTGTCCAGGATAATGCCGCCCGCCATGGGCAGCGCGCCGCCCTGAGAGCCGCTTCCGCCGCCCCAGGTATGCACGGGCAGTTTGTAGTAGTTGGCCACCTTCAGGATGGCCGACACCTCCTGCGCGCTGCCCGGACGCACCACAAAGTCGGCGGCCGGCGGGGTTTCGCCGCGGTCGGCCCACATGCGGCTGATCCAGAAATAGTCCACGCCATAGGTCAGCTTGTCCGCCTCACGGGTGGACACGTTTTCCTGACCCACGATGTCCTCCAGCTCGCTGAGGATCATATTGAACATAAACGCTCGCTTTTCCATCGCTTTTTCTCCCATCGTCAGTATTTGACCGTGTAGTTTTCGCCGTGAATGCCCGGGTACACGCCCCGTTCGATCAGGCCGCGGTTATACTCGTGGCAGATCAGCCACTTGTTCTTGCGAAACAGCAGCCGATCCTCGCTCGCCTCCTCCAGCGGCAGGTTGGTGCCCTTCGTCAGGCCGACCAGGCAGATAAACCCGGCCGCGCTGACCTGGCAGGGGCAGAAGTGCAGCGTCGGGCCGTACACCTCGACCACCGCGCCCTTTTCCAGGTAAAACGCCTCGACCCTGCCCGCGTCGTACTCGCTGCCTTCCACGTCGCGCACATCGCCCAGCAGCAGCACCAGCGGCGTGACCGCCACGTTGAGCTCGCTGCACCTGTGCCATTCCATCGCGTTCATCTGCGAATTGTAGCCGTAGCACACGCCCACCTCGCAGGCGGTCTCGCCGAAGAAGCGCCTGCCGATCGCCTTTGCGTCCGCGGTCGCCATCAGCTCGGGCAGCTCGGCCACGTACACCGAGCCCTCGGCCGGCATTTCGAGCCTTTCGAGGATCTCAGTCACCTGACAGACCGGCAGGTTGTCGATCACGCGGCCGTACTTTTTGAACGCCGCGTCGTGTATCGAGTGAATTTTCAGCTCCGGATTGAGCGCTCTGAGTTTTTCAAGCATCGCTCACGCCTCCATTTCCTTCTCTCGTTCGTGCAGGAACGCCATCGTCCGTTCATAGCTCGGGATGCCGTCGCGTGCGCCGAAATGGGTACACTTGAGGGCGGAAACCGCGCTGGCGAAGCGGCAGCAGTCAATGGGCTTCATGCCGCCGCGAATCCAGGCGGCCAGGAACGCGCCGTGAAAGACGTCGCCCGCGCCGCAGGAGTCGATCACGTCCACCGGGTAGCAGGCGTAGCGGCTGAACGCGCTGCCGTCGTACAGAAAGCCGCCTCTCGAGCCCTGCGTCACCGCGACGAACTGCGGGTGATACTGGCTCATCAGGCTGCGCGCGGCGCTCTGCGCGTCCCGCTGGCCGGTGATCTTGAGCGCGAATTCCTCGCTCGGGATCAAAAAGTCTACAAACGGCAGCAGCTGCTCGATGCCCGGATAGGTGCCGCCCGCGTCCAGCGAGACCTTCACGCCGTTTTTGCGCGCGTGACGCGCCGCGTAAATGGCCGCGTCCAGCTGATGGCCGTCCAGGTGCAGCACCTTTGCCCTGCCCACCGCGGAAAGATCCACGTCGCCCGGCAGCGGCGCGGGCACGGTGCCCTTGTTCCACAGGATGGTGCGGGTCGATTTCTGCGTGTTGAGCAGCACGAACGAGTGGAAGGACACGCAGCCGGGCTTGGTGGCGATCAGGCTGGTGTCCACGCCGTACTTCTCGAAGTCAGCCCTCATGAACCGGCCGTAGCTGTCGTCGCCCAGGTTGCCCAGGTACGCCGCGCTCACGCCCAGCCGAGCCGCCGCGACCAGCGCCGTGGCGCAGGGGCCGCCCCCCTGGGTCATGGTCTGCATGGCCTGCATCTTGGTGTCCTCCGGCGGGAAGCCCTCGGCCAGCATCAGCGTATCGAACACCGACGCGCCGATTCCGATGATGTCAGTCATTGGCCTTGCCCTCCGCGCCCAGCAGGCGAATCTTCTCGGCGGCGTAGGCCCTGACCGCCAGCACCGGCTGCTTCATGAACAGGTCGATGGCCACCACGTCGCGCGACACGCCGAACACGCCGTCCAGGAACGAATAGCACACGTCGGTGCCGAAGTTGATCTTGCGGATGCCCGCCTCGATCGCCGCGCGGATCTGATCGTCCGGCACGCCGCTGCCGCCGTGCAGCACCAGGGGCAGGCCGTTCGTCGCCTCGCGGATGGCCGCAATGCGCTCGACGTCCAGCTTGGGCGCCTTCCTGTAGCGGCCGTGCGCCGTGCCCACCAGGATGGCCAGCGCCGACACGCCGGTCTCGTTCACGAAGCGCGCCGCCTCATCCGCCTTGGTGAACTCGCCCATGCGCTCGTCCTTCGTCGTGCCCACGTGGCCCAGCTCGCCCTCGACGCTCACGCCGCAGGCCGAGGCCATCTCCACCACGCGCTTCGTCACCGCGATGTTCTCGTCGATCGGGTGAGCTGACGCGTCGATCATCACGCCGCTCGCGCCATAGCGAAGGGCGCGCAGCACCTCGGGCTCGCCCGCGCCGTGATCCAGGTGGAACGCGCAGGGCACGCTCATCTGCCCGATCGCCGACAGAATGCCCGGGGCGACCAGACTGGCCAGCTCGCTGTCGAACAGGCGGCTGTACATCTGGAAGATGACCGGGGCCTTCAGCTCCTCGGCCGCCTTCATCACGCCCTGTACCGTCTCGGTATTGTATACGTTGAACGCGGGCACGGCGCAGTGCTTTTTCTCCGCCAGCGCCAGGATTTCCTTCAAAGATACCAGCATATTATTCCTCCTTGAGTACGTTCGAGAGGCGGCTTTTCTGAGAAAAGCCCCTCTCGAGCTCTTCCGAAAAGCACTTGCTGCCGCCTATACAGCGCAAGGCTTTTCAAATCGCCCGGTCATTCCACCGTGTCGATCTTCAGGCCGGGCACGTACTTCGAAAACTCCTTGAGCTCCTCGGTGTAGTCGCCCTCGATTTCGGCCATGTGGTGGATGTACGGGCCTTCGACCAGCTTGCGCTCCCACTTGGACAGGTCGTCGAACTGCGCCCACAGGTAGGTGCCGAAGGTGTACGGGCCGGTGGTCGAGTCGAACTGGCCGGCGAGCATCATGTAGTCGCCGTTGTCCTGATCGAAGCGGGTGATGGTGTAGTGGCCGTCCTTGACCTGGAACCACTGGCGCATGTTGACGTTCTTGCAGGGGCAGCCCTCCTTCTTCAGGGAATAGGCGAACGGGCCGCAGTGCCACAGCAGCTCGCTGTTCCTGTTCTCGGGATTGCGCACGGTGAACTCGCCGAAGAAGGGGATCTTCCTGCCCAGCGACGCGCAGCTGAGCATCGCCATGGAGATCGCGCCGTGCAGGTCGCTCTCGCAGGAGATGACGTAGCCCATGTCGGCCAGCACGCTGTAGGCGGTGCAGGGCATCGCGCCCACCCCCAGCTGCATCGCGGTCCAGCACTCGGCCGAAACCGCCTGCACCCTGTACTCGGCGAAGATCTCCTGATACAGCAGCACGAAGGCATACACCTTCTTGAGCAGCGGCGGGGTCAGCTCGTCCATCTCATACCGGGACAAAAGCAGCTTTGCGCCCTCCTCCAGCTCCGCGTCCCGTTCCTTCAGGATGCGGTTGTACTTGTCGATCACCACCGCCATATTGACCGGAATCACGCGAATGCCGAACTTCTGCATCAGCTCGCCCTCGTTGAAGATGACCGAGGTAAAGGGCTTGGGGCGCATGCCCACCTGCGCGATGCGCATGCCGCGGAAGTTCTTGACCATGCACGCCACCGACACAAATTTCTCGAAACCGGCCTTGAAAACGTCGTCCTCGACATGGCAGGTTTCCACATACGTAAAGGGAATGTTGTTGCGCTGCAGGATGCGGCTCACGCCGAACATGCCGCACTGGCTGTCGCAGAAGCGCGAGCCGTCCGGCAGGAACTCATCCTCCATCGGCGCCCAGATCATCGTGGGCACGTTCAGCGCGCCCGCCACCTGCGCCGCGATTTCCTCGTTGCCGAAGTTGCAGTTGATGATGACCACCGCGTCCACCTTTTCCGCGCGGAACCGCTCGATCACCTTCTCCGCGTCGTCCTCGTTATACATCACATCCACCGGATTGATACCCTTGAGGTCGACGAAGCGCACGTTGTCCGACGCAAAATGCTCCTCGATGTACTTCACGATCCGGTGGCCGCGCTCCTCGGCCTTTTCCCAGTTGAAGATGCCCGGGCGGGGCGTCACGTCGCGCCGCATCGGGGCCAGACCCACCTTGACCTGATAATTCAGCATAGTATCTCCTCCATCCTCCTGTATTAGGATACTCTCATTATACTCCCTGTACACCTTTCACAGAATACACAAACCTGCCAACTATATGCACAAAACTGCTGGGCAGTGCCCAGACCCACTTGCTGCCGCCGGGCAGTGCCCGGTTCCACCTGCTGCCGCCGGATAGAACACGAATTCGGGAGCCATTAATTCGAGCTCCCGAATTCTTCGTGGGACGATAAACACGATTGTGCCCAGACCCACCCGCCGCCGGGTCGGCAGGGCCGACTGCCCGACCATTTTTGTGCATATGATAATGCCCGCCAGACCTTCGCCTGACGGGCATTCGTTGGGGCTATATCAGCTGACGGTTCAGTCCGCGTTGATGATGGTGATGCGGCCCTGGCCGTAGGGCTCGGCGTATTCCTCGCCGATCACGCCGCCCAGGTTTTCGGTGATGTAGGTGATGAGCACCTGGTTGTCCAGCATGACCTCGTCCTGCAGCAGCTTGTCGTTGATGAACATGTTGAAGCCGTCGCCGCCGGACTTGAGCATGTAGTTGTGGGAAGCCAGCGTGTAGGTCTTGGCGGGATCGAGATCCTCGCCGCCCACCTTCACGTCCTTAACGCGGCGCTCGCCGCTCACCTCGACGAAGCTGCCCTTGTCGTCCACGACGACGGTGGAGGGCACGCTCATGTCAACGGTGAAGGTCAGGCCGGAGACTTGCAGGAAGCCGCCGTTCTCATCGGGCAGCTTGCTCACGGACTTCTCCAGCGCGTCCAGGATCTGCTGGCCGGTCGCCTCGACCACGCACATGGCGTTGCCGAAGGGATGCACGTTGATGATCTGCTCGAAGGTGATGTCGCCCGCGGGGATGGCCGCGCGGATGCCGCCGCCGTTGACCACGCCGATGTCCGCGCCGGACACCAGGCGATACGCGTCGGCGCACAGGTCGCCCAGGTTGGTCTCCTGGCTGCGGATGATGCGGATGGGCTTGCCCTCGTTGTCAACCGCGGTGAGATCGTTGACGATCAGGTCAACCTGGCTGCTGGCCACGACCTTGGCCAGGGTCTCGCCGTACTGCGCCTTAATGCCTTCCACGAACGCGGTGGTCTCGTCGTCCTGGAAAATGCTCTCGGTGTGCAGCCTGGTGGACAGGGTGCCGTCGGCGGCGATGGTCAGCGCGCCGACCGCGGCCAGCTTGGTGCCGGTCGAGGTCAGCAGCACCTCCTCGCGGTCCTTGTTCTTGACGACTTCCTGCTCGATGGTGCTGTGGGAGTGTCCGTCGAGCACCGCGTCGATGCCGTTGGTGTTCACGATCAGGTCGGAGGAGGTGTAGGGCACGCTGGAGCCGTCGATGCCCAGGTGCGCCAGCACGATCACGTACTCCGCGCCCGCCTCGCGCGCGTCGTCCACGGCCTTCTGTACGGCGGCGTACAGGCGCTTGCCGTCCTCGCCCTCGCAGAAGTCATAGATGTACTCGCCCTTTTCGTTCTGGAAGAAGGTAGGGGTGGACTTGGTGAAGGTCTCGGGCGTGCTCGCGCCCACGAAGGCGATCTTGCGGCCGCCCGCTTCCTTGATCACGTAGGGATCCAGTATGGGCTTGCCCTCCAGGTCGGTGAAGTTGGCCGACACGTAGGGGAACTTCGCCTTTTCGCGCAGCGCCATGAACTGATCCATGCCGTAGTCGAATTCATGGTTGCCGATGGTGGCCACGTCGTAGCCCACCTCGTTCATGATGTCGATGATGTACTCGCCCTTGGAGAGGGTGCCGACCGGGCCGCCCTGAATGGCGTCGCCGTTGTCGACCAGCAGCACGTCATAGCCGGCCTTGGCAAAGGCCTTCTTGTAGGCCGCCAGGCCCGCGTAGCCGATGTTCTCGTCGATGCCGCAGTGTACGTCGTTGGTGTAGAGCACCACGACGTCCTTCGCCGCGGTCTCCTCCGCGAAAGCGGTCAGGCCGCTCAGCAGCAGTGCCAGCGCCAGCAGGCAGGACAGGATCTTCCTCATAGTTCATCCACCTTTCAAATTGTATTTGGTTTCCTTAACCATTATAATCCATCACGCGCATAAACGCAAGTGTTCCTTCATTTTTTCTGTCAAATGGATGGCCGCGCTTCCCGCACCCGCGCGAGCTGTTCCAGCGAATACGGGTTGACCCGGCCCGAGCGGTCGATTTCCAGGTTAAGGGTGGTCATGCGCCCGGCCCGCCGGTTGGCCTGAATAAAGCGCGCAAGCTCGCCATCTGTAAACCTTGGCCGCGCGAAGCCTCTCTCCGGCCGCGCAAACACCCACTCCGGGTTGTCGGCGCATATCCAGCGGTGATCGACGATTCTCGGCTCCGCTTCAGGCGAAAACGGCTCGTCCAGCCGCACACTCTCCCCCGCGTAGTAATCTGTGCCCGGCGCGTACAGGTGCCTCGACCCCACGCCCGCGTTGATCGCCACTGCGCAGTCCGCGTGTCCGCTCTTCGCCGCCGCGATGAGCCTGTCCCACGGGAAGCGCCACCCGCCCATCTCGCAGGACACAGAATTGTGCGGCCCGGTCGGGTCGACCGAATAGCCGCTGTCGAACCACCAGCCCGCAAGGTTTTTCCCGTACCGCCCGGCAATGAACCGGACGATGCCGGCAATGCGCCCGGCGAACGCGTCCAGGTCGCCCTTCTCCCCCGCCGCGTACCCGCAGGCCGCCTTCCAGGCCGGGTCGTCCTCGCCGTTGCAGGAGTGATTGTAATAGGCGATGAACCGTATCCCCTCGCGCGCCAGCCCCTCCGCCACTTCGCCGATCAGGTCGCGCCCGGTCGTCCGGCCGGGCAGAATCTCCTCCAGCGGCGCGCAGGGCAGCGCCAGGTACTGCTCCGCGTGCGTCAGCGTGAAGATGCAGTGCCCCGCGCCCGCCTGCTTCAGGCTGCGCACAAACCGCGCCGCGTCGAATCCCTCCACGGCCTGCGCATAGGTCGCCCGCGAGCCGTCCTGCGCGGCGGTGTGCGTCGTCCAGTGTACGCTCACGCCCACGCTCGTCTTCATCCAGTCCATGCATGTTTCCTCCTGAAAAATCCCGACTGCCCACGGAAGCGAACAGTCGGGATTGTCGTATCATTCAGTCTGCGGAATCCTCAGGCCGCTCAGCCGGCCACCTTCAGGGACTTGATCAGCGTGGTGGGCGCGCCGATGCTCTGCATCATCTCCAGGTCGCTGCCCACGGCCTCGATATCCTTGAGCATCTGGAAGAAGTTGCCCGCGACGGTGATCTGGTTGACCGCCTCGGCCACCCTGCCCTCCCGGATGACGTAGCCCTTCGCGCCCAGGGAGAAGTCGCCGCTGATCTGGTTCGCGCCCGCGTGCAGGCCGTTGACCTCGATGATCAGCAGTCCGTCGCCCGCCTGAGCGTAGACCTCGTCGCGCGTCAGGTCGCCGGGCTTGAGGTAGAAGTTGCTGGGCGTCACGCCCGCGCCGCCCCAGGAGGCGTTGCCGGTGGTCTCCACGCCCTGCTTCTTCGCGGTTTTCAGGTTGTGCAGCAGGGTGTTGAGCCTGCCCGCGGTCACGACCTCGCGCGTCTTCGTGGCCACGCCCTCGCCGTCGAACGGGGAGCAGGCCAGGCCCTCGGCCATCAGCGGGTCGTCCAGTATGGTCACCTGATCGGAGGCGACCACGTCGCCCTCGTGGCCGGCGAGCAGCGACATGCCCTTCTGAGCCGCGTCGGCGCTGAAGACCGGGCTGAAGCAGGCCAGCATGCTGGCCATGATGTCCGGGCGCATGACGATGCGGTAGTCGCCCGAGGGCACGGGCTTTGCGGAGAGGCCCGCCACCGCGTCGGCCACCGCGTCGCGGCAGATTTTGTCCAGGTCGAGCTGCGCGGGGTCGCGCTTGATGGCGAAGCCGCCGCCGGTCGCCGTCTTCTCGCCCTCCTGCGCGATCACGGCCACACTCACGCCGATGGCGTTGCCCCTGCGGGACACGTCCAGGCCGCGCGTGTTGGCGATGCGCTTTTCATTGGCCATGGTGAAGACGTTGGCCATCTCGACCTGGCCGGCGCGCGGGTCGAGCGAAACCGCCTTCTGCTCCAGCTCCCTGGCCATCGCGATCTTCTGCGCGGCGGTCAGCCCGTCGATCGCCGGGTTGTAGATATCGACCGTCTCATAGTGGTCGCTGCCCGCGAAAATGAAGCGCTCGTCCTCGTTCTCGATCAGGCCCGCGTTCATCTTCACGCCCTCCAGCAGGAGATCCAGCGCGTCCTCGTCGAACACCTGGGTGCTGGCGTAGCCCATCTTGCCGTTCACCAGCGCGCGGAAGGTGAAATCCAGCGTGGAGGCCACGTTGTAATCGATGATTTCGCCGCCCTTGACGGACACGTCGAAGGAATCGCCCTTCAGGCAGGCGATTTCGGCGGCCTCGTAGCCGGCGGCCTTCGCGCCCTCAAACAGCTTCTCAATAAACAGATTCAGTTCCATCTTGCCGCCTCCTTACTTGCGTCCGCCCACGGTCAGGCTGATCACGCGGATCATGGGCTGGCCCACGTTGGTGGGCACCGAGCCGCTCAGCGAGCCGCACATGCCCTGCGCGAGCTCCAGGTGCTTGCCCACGCGGTCGATCTTCATCAGAATTTCGCTGCCCTTGCCGATCAGGGTCGCGCCGCGCACCGGGCGGTCGATCCTGCCGTCCCTGATCAGGTAGCCCTCCTGCACCGCGAAGTTGAACTCGCCGGTCGTCGGGTTGACCGAGCCGCCGCCCATCTTCCTGGCGTAGAGCGCGTCGCCCGCGGTGGCGATGATTTCGTCGTTTTCGTCCTTGCCGGGCGCGATAAAGGTGTTGCGCATGCGGGAGGTGGGCGCGAAGGTATAGTCCTGCCTGCGGGCCGAGCCGGTGGGCGCCATGCCCATGCGGCGGCCGTTGAGCCGGTCGATCATGTAGTTCTTCAGGACGCCGTTCTCAATCAGCACCAGGCGGGTGGCGGGCGTGCCCTCGTCGTCAATGTTGATCGAGCCCCACTCGTTGGGCATCGTGCCGTCGTCGAGCGCGGTCACGATGGGGCTGGCGATCTGCTGGCCCAGCTTTCCGCAGAATTCCGAGTTGCCCAGCGCCACCTGCGTCGCCTCGAGCGAGTGGCCGCAGGCCTCGTGGAAGATCACGCCGCCGAAGCCGTTGTCGATGATGACCGGCATCACGCCCGCCGGGCACTCCTCCGCGGACAGCATGGTCACGGCGCAGCGGGCCGCCTCGCGGGCGGTCGCCTCCGGATCGACGTACTTTTCAAACAGCTCGAAGCCGCGCATCGCGCCCGGGCCCTCGAAGCCGGTCTGGTTCTCGACGCCGTTGCTGGCCACCGCCTGAACCGCCAGGCGGGTGTACACGCGCTTGTCGCCGGTGAACAGGCCCTCGCTGTTGGCGATGACCACGTCGGTCTCCCAGCCGATCAGGCGGGACACGACCTGCCGGATGTCCGGGCTGTAGTCCCTGGCCGCCTTGTACGCGTCGTGCAGCAGCTTCGCCTTGCGGCTTCCGTCCACGTCCACCGGCAGCTGCTCGATGCGGTGGAGGTTGGTGCACACCGCGCCGGTCAGGCGCACGTCCTTTGCCTCGTGGCCGTCGCCGATCGCATCCGCCGCCTGCCGCGCCACCCGCATCAGGCCCGCCTCGCTGGTGTCGAAGGTATGTACGTAGACCGACTCGAGCTTCCTGTACACGCGAATGCCCGCGCCGTGCCTGCGGCTGGTGCTCGCGCTGTCAATCATCCCGTCCATCAGCATAATGCCCATCTGGCGGGTGTCTTCCATAAACAGTTCCGCGAAGTCGCCGCCGGTGGTCAGCGCCTCGGCCAGCACGCGCTCCGCGATGCTCTTTGAAATCATGCTCTTTCCTCCCATCAGTGGTTGATAATCGTATCATACCACATTTTGCCCGGAGAAACAAGCGAACATCATGAGAATTCCGCGGCTTGACATATTTAATATAAGAAGAGGAGCGCCCCGCGCCCCTCCCCGCCGCCGTCAGATGTAGTTGATCGTCAGCACCGGCGCGGCCTGATCTCCCACGCCGTCTAGCCTGCAGTAGTTGCTGGAATACGCGCGGTTGCCGCTGGCCGAGGTCTCGCCCGCGTACAGCGCGAAGCCGTTGATCGAGCCGGAGATCAGCGCGTTGACCAGTGCCACCGGCAGCGCGAAGTCCACCGTCTCGTCGTTTGCGATCTTGCCCAGCACCGCCGACACCCCGCCGTAGACCGAATTGCCCGTGTCGTTGGGCGCCAGACCGCTCGCGGAAGTCAGCGTCAGGCCGCGCGCCGTGACCTGCACCGCCGACGCCTTGCCCGAGCCGTGTACGCGCCGCAGCCGCAGCGAGGCCGACTTGACCGTGCGCCCGGACATGGCCGAGCGGAGCGTCGAATTGTTGAACCAGATGCAGGCCTTGCACGCGCCCAGCCCCTCGTAGTAGTTCTGCCGCAGCTGCCCGCTCATCCAGCTGCCCGAGTTTCTGCAGGTCGCCGTGGTCACCGCGTCGTAGCTGGCCGCCGTCAGCGTGCCCGTGCTGGCCGAGGTGCTGCCGCCCGTGGCCGTCGAGCCGTCCGACCACACCTTGCCGTTGCCCAGCTCGCTCACGCCGCCCGTGGGCATGGTGCCGTTCGCCGCGAGGATGCCGCCGAAACTGGCCTTGAGCGCGCCCGAGCCCGTGCAGGCGTTGACCATGACGTGCGCCGTCAGGCTGGCGTGCACGGCGTTGGTGTACCCGGCGAAGTCGCAGTTCCACAAGAGCCCCTTCGAGCCCTCGGTGTAGTACACCCCGTCCGTGCCGCTGCCCGATACGTTCGCGCCGTCCACGCGCACGAAGCTGCAGCCGGTCACCTCGATCGCCTTTTCCGCGCCCGCGTACACCGTCATGCCCGTGCCCATGATCGTCACCTTGGCCGTGCAGTAGCTCACCGAAATGCCGCCGTAGAAGGTCGAGCCGTTGCCCAGCACCTCCAGCACGCCCGAGCCGGTCACGCCGTGAATGTCCACCCGCTCATAGTGGCTGGTGTTGTCCATGGTGATCGAGACGTTGTACATCAGCCGCCTGCCGTTGATCTTGTCCAGCGCCTGCTGAAGCGAGCGCACCGCCTTGCCCTCCTGCGCCTCGATCCACGCATCCGTGTAATTCGGATTGACCGTGATCTCCGCAGGCCCGTCATAGGCCGCCGCCACGTTGGGCGCGCTCACGCTGGCCGCGCTCACCCCGTCCGCGCCGACGTGCAGCTGGTTTTCCCCGTCGATATTGACCTCGAAGCTGTCCTTGGTCAGTACGGTCTCCGCGAAGTCGTCGAAGTCGGACTGGCTGACCTTGCTGCTGATCTGCGTCGCCTGCTGCGTCACGGTCGACTGCACCTGCGTCACCTCCCCGCTGAGCTGGTCGAACGCGGTCTGCGCCACCTTGCCCTCGATCTGCCCGGCCTGCACGCTCAGCGCGGCGGTATTGGCCTCCACCTGCCCGGTCAGCTCGTCGGTCGTCTGCCGGCTGGCCTCGACCGCCACCTCCCGCGCGTTCTGCGTAATGCGCGTCTCCAGCGCCTCGGTATCCGTCCCCTCCTGTATCAGGCTGATGATCCCGTCGTCCAGGTCGCGCTCCTCGATGTGCCCCATCACCTTGCCCCACAGCGCGCGCAGCGTGTCGTTGAGCTGCTTGATGGACAGCGGCGAGGTGTCCATGATTTCCCGATACCCGATGTTGCTCATTGCCGTTCCCCCTTTGCGTTTTTTCAGGTACGCAAAAGGTATATCACGCCCGATGCGCCGCGAAGCGACAAGCTCGATGAAACCGTCGGCAGCCAGTGGGCGCAGGCTCAGCCTTCCGGCCTGCGCAGGTCGATCCAGTACCGCCGCACGACCCTCCCGCCGTCCTCGACCTCGTTCTCCAGCGCGCCGCCGTTTTTCTGGATAGCAAAACAGACGTCATGTATCATGACGTCCGTTTCAGACTGTCGAAAAACCCCCGGAGAGCTCGAGAGGGCCGCAGC
>CAKUFB010000012.1 GCA_934647145.1 uncultured Clostridia bacterium | reverse complement strand
GGGTAGGGGTGCGGGGGAGGGGCGAAGCCCCTCCCCCGCCCGCGGCGGCAGCGCCGCCGCAAAAGCTATGATTGCGCGGGGAACTGCGCCTTGATGAGCGATTTGAATCGCTCGAAGGGTTTGAACCACTCCTCCCTGCCGTTTACGCGCCGGCTGACCGGGCGCTCGTTGATCTCGCGATTGATCTTGCGCGACATGAGCACGCCGTTTTCGATGTAGTCGGCGATGCGCTCGAAGCCCCACTCCAGCTGAAGCTGATTCATCGAACCGATGACGCTGCGGTCGGTAAGCCGTTCGATGCAGACCAGCGGCGAGGAGCTGTAATACGCCTTCAGCGCGGCGACCATTGCCCGATCCCCGGCGTAGGCCTCCAGCGCATACCGCGCGACGGCGTCCGCGGCGTAAATGATTTCGGACTGCTTGATGTCAAACAGCAGCACGGCCAGGCGGCTCTCGAAATGCATCATCTGCAGGCACTTGCGCCGGTCAAAGTAGAACAGCTTGCAGCCCCACTCGTAGAGCGGATTGCCGCGCTCGCGCTTTGCTACCGCCTGCGCAAAGGGCGCGATTTCGGAGGTCATCTCATTCGACGGCTTCAGATTGAAGCGCTGCATGGTGTCTCTCGTGGCGTAAAAAATCATGGCGTTTCCTCCGTTTCTTCCTGAATAAGCGTAAAGTGGTTTTTGTGGAAGGTCAGCAGCCCCTCGGCCTGCATCCTGCTCAGCTCGGCCGACAGTCCGCTGCGCTCGACGGAGAGGTAGTCGGCCAGCTGCTGCCTGGAAAAGAGAATGTCGAAGCTGGGGCCGCGGCGCTGTGCCTCGGCTGAAAGGTAGGAGAGCAGCTTGGCGCGGGTGGTGCGCTGGCTCAGGTGCGCGGCCTTTTCGTTCAGGCGAAGGTTCTTGACCGCCAGGTCGGCCAGCAGGTTCTGCAGGATGGCGCTGTGGTGCCTGCAGGCGGACGGGCACAGGCCGAGCAGGCGGCGCACGTTCAGCCACAGCACGGCGCTTTCCGCCTGAGCGACGACCGAAACGGTGCTCACAGAGCCGGGCGCGCAGGCGAAGGCTTCGGCGAAGCACTGGCCGGGCTCAATGGCGGAGAGCAGGTTTCGATTGCCCCAAAAGTCCTCCTGTAGGATGAACGCGGCTCCCGCAGCCAGCAGGGCGAGCGACTCGACCGCCTCCCCGGCGCGCAGGATATACTCGCCCTTTTCATAGCGCGACGGCTTCGCCTCCAGGCAGGTCAGTACGCTGACCAGATCCTCCGGCGCGACCCCCGCAAACAGCCGCGCCCGGCTCAGCACGGGAAGATACTCTTTCATTTTCTGCGCCTCCGTTGAAAATTCAACAGACTTTTCGCCTTCATTGTACTATACTGTACATGAAAAAACAAGAGGAGGAGAGCGTAATGATTCGAAAGATCATCCGGATTGACGAGGAAAAGTGCAACGGCTGCGGCGCGTGCGCGTCGGCCTGCCACGAGGGCGCAATCGCCATGGTGAACGGCAAGGCGCGCCTGACGCGGGACGATTACTGCGACGGCATGGGGGACTGCCTGCCCGCCTGCCCGACCGGCGCGATCACCTTTGAGGAGCGCGAAGCCGCCGCCTATGACGAACAGGCCGTGCGGGCGCACGGGCAGGAAAAGGCAGAGACGCTGCCCTGCGGCTGCCCCGGAACCCATGCCCGCGCGATCGAGCGCCCCGAGCGCCCGTCTCAGCCTGCCGCCCAGGAAGCGCCCAGCCGGCTCTCCCAGTGGCCCGTGCAGATCAAGCTGGTTCCGGTGAACGCGCCGTATTTCAAGGGAGCCAGGCTGCTGATCGCCGCCGACTGCACCGCCTATGCCTACGCCGCCTTCCACGAGCGCTTCATGAAGGGACGCATTACGCTGGTGGGCTGCCCCAAGCTGGACGGCGTGGACTACGCGGAGAAGCTGACCCAGATCCTCACAGCAAACGACGTGCGCAGTGTGACCGTCGTGCGCATGGAGGTGCCCTGCTGCGGCGGGCTGGAGAACGCGGTCAAGAGGGCGCTGCAGGCCAGCGGCAAGCTGATCCCCTGGCAGGTCGTGATGATTGCCACCGACGGCGGCATTCTGGAGGACTGAGCCGCGAATCAGGCGGGAAAACTGTATACCGGGACGGGGATTGACAACGTCCCGGTTTGTGCTACAATGGAAACAGTTCCAGGCGCTTGCGCCTGATGCGGCAGGAGGCTGTGATGGAAAACGGGAATGAGCATACGGCGGCGCGCAGATCCGTCGTCAGGGTCTTTTTTGAAACGGAGAACAGGGAGCTGTCCTACTTTAACGACGCGTTTGACCTTCAGACGGGCGACATCGTGTTCGTCGAGGGAAAGCTGGAGGGCAAGCGGGGGCGCGTGACGGAGGTGAGCTACAATTTCAAGATCAAGCTCTCCGATTATAAGCGCGTGCTGAGTAAGGCCGATACGGCCATTTGCGGCGAGCTATTTCCGGCGGGCTCGCATCTGCTGAGCTTTGACCGGGAGACGATCCCCTACGAGAAGATCATCACGTGGTATAAGGCGCCCGAAAAGGAGGAGGAGATTTGCCTGACGGGAAGCGACGACACGTCGTTTGCGCTGGAGAACCTTTCCGGGCTGCAGGTTTCGCACGCGGTGATCGAGCGCGGCAGCGAGTACTACCGGCGCAACGCGGTTCGCTACCTGTGCCTGGACGGCACGCGCGGCCGGGCGATTGTCGAGGGCACCAGGCCCTACGAGGTCGAGTTCCGCCTGGCGGACGGCAGAATCAGCGGCATGGTGTGTGACTGCTTCTGCAGCGAGACCTGCAAGCACGAGGTGGCGGTGCTGCTGCAGCTGAAGGAATGCCTGAAGCGCATTGAGGAGCGCCACGCCGCGCGGTATGAGGAGAGCGGCTGCTTCGCGGCGCTGTGCGCGCAGGAGCTGTTCGAGTATGCCGTCGCGGGGAAAAAAGAAGGCTCGATTCAGTTTCTGAAATAGCGCGAATTCCCGCCTGGACGAGCGGACGCGGCCCTGTTCCGGTTTTTGGCCGGGGCGGGGCTTTTTGTTTGAGAAACACGCGAAGCCCGGCGCGTCCCGAACCATGCGGGCGACAAGAAAACGTCATACGACCGAAACATGAAAATAATACGGCTGCTTCTTGACATTGCGGCGCGATATGATAAAATGATAGCGCAAGGGAGACCTTGCAGTGTTTTAAGACATGAGTTAGCGTATACTAACTTCTGAAGATCCTGTCGACGGGAGGAATCCATATGAACGGCGTCTGGTGGGCGGCGCTGGCCGTGGGCGCGGCGGCGCTGCCGAAAAAACAACAGGAGCATAATCTGATGAAGCTTCCTTCTTTCCGGGGCGTGGCGGAGGTGCGCTCCAGTCTGCCCGGGCGCATGCGGCTGTATGTGCCTTCCGTGATGCGGGACATGGAGCGCGCCGGACGGATGAAGAGCCAGCTGGAGAGCACGGGCGTGATTCGCCTGGTCGAGGTGCAGCCCCGCACGGGCAGCGTGCTGGTGCGCTATGACGAGGCGCAGGTGCAGGCGCCGGTGGTGCTGGGCGCGGTGATGAAGCTGATGGGTCTGGAGGGCGGGCTGGGCGCAGAGCCGACCGGCAGGCTGCGCGAGGGCATGCGGCTGCTCGCGCGCGCGGTCAACGCGGGCGTGCTGGACGCGACGGGCGGCATACTGGACGCGAAGACGGTGGTTGCCGCGGCGCTGACCGTGGGCGCGCTGCGCAGCAGGGCGCAGATCGGCTGGGCGGTTCCGGGCGCGATGACGCTGCTGTGGTGGGCAAGTAATCTGTTTGGAGTCAGAAGCTATGAATAAGCTGGAAGAGACCTTTCTGCGCAGGTGCCTAAAGCCGCATGTGGAGAGCAGCCTGCCGGGCAGACTGCGCATCTGCTTTAAAAAGTACGCCCTGCTGCCCAGGGAAGCGCTGCCCTACCTGCACTATATCCGCGACGTGCTGGGGCTTTTGCCCGGCGTGACAGGCGCGCAGGCCAATCCCCGCATCGGCACGGTGCTGATCCACTACGACCCGCGCGCGACCGGCGAGCGCGCCATTCTGCGCTGGATCGACACGGTGGTGGACGAGGGGATTCGGCTGGCAAACGAGAGCTTCTGGCAGAACGCCGACGAAAATGAGCTGCAGGAGATCGTGCGCAAGCGCCTGAAGCTGCGGCTGCCAAAAGAAGGGTAAAGCATGCTGAGAAAAGAACATACGGATGATTTCATGAAGAGCCGCGTGATGCACAGCCTGCCGGGCCGCCTGCGTCTGGCGGCGGAGGGGCTGAAGTACCTGAAGGAGGAAAGCCCCGAAATCGCGGCGGAGCTTGCGAGGATTCCGGGCGTCGTGCGGGCGCGGGTGACGGCCTGCACGGGCGGCGCGCTGCTCGAGTATGACAGGGCGGCGCTCGATTCCCACGAGCTGGGCGAGCAGGTCGATCTGGTGCTGGCCAGGCACGGCATGGCGGCGCTGCGGGCGCGGCACGCGGAAAAGGGCGAGGAGCCGGCCGAGGCTCCGATGACCACCGCGCGGCTGATGAAGCGGCTGGCGGTGAACGCGGGCGCGCTGGCGCTGGGCAATACGGTGTTCACCGCGCCGGTACTGGGCGGCGCGCTGGCCAATTTCACCTCGCTCGAGGCGCTGGCCAGCCTGGGTCTGTCCGCCCCGATGGCGAAGAGCGCCTGGGAGGGCCTGAAGCGCGACATGCGGCCCAACGCGGACTTTCTGACCGTGACCTCGATCGTGGCCAGCCTGATGCTGGGCAACGCGCACTCGGCGCTGATGATTCTGGCGCTGTCCGACCTGGCCGAGCTGATGACCTCCTACACCATCGAGCGCACGCGCTCCTCGATCAAGAGGATGCTCTCCGCCGACGAGGGCGAGGCCTGGAAGGTCATGCCGGACGGCAAGCTGCAGCGCCTGCCGATGAACCAGATCGGCGCGGGCGACGCGGTGGCCGTGAATACCGGCGAGAAGATTTCGGTCGACGGCAGGGTGGTCTACGGCGCGGCGGTCGTGGATCAGAGCTCGATTACCGGCGAATTCGTGCCGGTGGAAAAACGCGAGGGCGACGAGGTCTTCGCGGGCACCGTGGTCAAGAGCGGCAGCATCCGCGTGCAGGCGGTCAAGGTGGGCGACCAGACGGTCATCTCCCGCATCGTGGGCATGGTGGAGGCCAGCGAGCTCAAAAAGGCGCCCATACAGCGCTATGCGGACAGGTTCTCGAACTACCTGGTGCCGCTGAACTTTCTGCTGTGCCTGTCGGTGTGGCTGGTGACGAAGAACCCGCAGAAGGCGCTCAAGATGCTGGTCATCGACTACTCCTGCGGCATCAAGCTGTCCACGGCGACGGCCTTCTCCGCGGCGATCAATACGGCCGTGAAGCAGGGCGTGCTGATCAAGGGCGGCACGTTCATCGAGCAGATCAGCAGCGCGAACACGGTGCTGCTGGACAAGACCGGCACCATCACCGAGGGCAAGCCGAGGATCGTCTCGATGGCGCTGCTCAAGCCCGGCATGACCGAGACGGAGGTGCTTTCCTGCGCCATGGCGGCCGAGGAAACCAGCACGCATCCGCTGGCCGGGGCGATCATGCGCTATGGCCGCGGCATGGGCGCGCAGGTTCCCGCGCACGGCGACGTGGTGACCGAGGTATCCCGCGGCAGCCGCACGCAGGTGAATGGTGTGACCGTGCGCGTGGGCAATATCAAGTACATGAACGAAAACGGCGTGACCGCGGCCTCGCCCCTGCCGGCCGATACCGGCGCGATTCCCAACTACGTGGGCGTGGGCGACGAGATCGTGGCCGTGCTCTACGCGATGGACAGTCCGCGCGAAAACGTGCGCCGGGCGATCAACGCGCTGCGCTACGACGGCGTGGGCGACATCGAGCTGCTGACGGGCGACCTGGAATCCCAGGCGCGGACGGTGGCCGAGCAGGTGGGCGCGGACGGCTATCGCGCGCAGCTGCTGCCCGAGCAGAAGGCCGAGGCGGTGCTCAAGCTGCAGGTACAGGGCAACGGCGTGGTCATGGTCGGAGACGGCATCAACGACGCGCCCGCGCTGGCCTACGCCGACGTGGGCATCTCGCTGGGCAGCAAGTCCACCGACATCGCCATGGAAACCAGCGACGTCATCATCAACCGAGACGATCCGATGATGATCCCCGCGCTGCGCAGACTGGCGCGCGCGACCATGCGCATCGTGCATCAGAACTTCGCGCTGGTGGTTGCCATCAATTCGGTCGGCCTGATACTGGGCGCGGCGAGCGGCATATCGGTCATGATGAGCGCGCTTTTGCACAATTCCTCCACCATCCTGGTGGTTGCGAATTCGCTGCGGCTGATGTTCATGAAGCCGGGAGAGGGGAGATTGTAATGCACAGCGAACAGGGAGCCGTTCATCTGGAGGTGCTGTCGGTCATCCGCGGGCGCATCCGGCTGCAGCTGGAAAGACCCGTCCCGTCCGAGGCGCCCTTTGCCGGGATTCCCGGGGTGCGCGCCTGCCGGTACAATCCGCGCATCCGCACGCTCCTGTGCGAGTACGACCCCGACGTGATCGAGGAGGAGCCGCTGATCGTTCGCCTGGGCGCGGCCTACGCGGCGCAGACCAGCGCAAAGCTGCTGCACGTGAAGCGCTCCGAGGAGCAGGGCTTCTCCATGGCGCCCAGCGGATACCTGGCGCTTCTGTGTATCGGACTGGACGGGGCGCTGACGGCCGCCGGCTCGCCGCTGACCCGCTTCACCCGCTGGCTGTCCACCGGCTCGACGCTGGCCGCTGTCGTCGAGCACGGCTATCAGGAGCTGCACGCGCGCGGCAGCTTTGACCCCGAGGTTATGTCGGTGGTCTATCTCATCAATTCCGTCGGCAAGCCGGGCGCGGTTCGCGCCAGCCTGCTGGCGTGGATTATCACCTTTGGCCGTCATCTGATTCCCAGAGCGCCGCGCGAGCAGCCCTATCTGGTCAGGCGTGCGGGCGCCTCGCTGACCCTCACCCCCATGGCAGGCGGCGAGAGCGAGCTGGCCTTCGCGGGCAACATGTTCCGCAGGGGCATGGAAATGATGGCGCGCAAGGCGTAAAGAAAAACAGAAGGAGGAAGTAGTATGCTGAATAACAATCCGCTGGTCAAGGGCATTCTGATCGGTGTGGGCGCGAGCCTGGTGGGCTTCTGCGCCTATAAGCACAATGAAGAGAAGGTGGACGATTTCCTGCGCCGCCACGGCGTGAAGGTCAAGTCTCCCGCCGCCGGCTTCGAGACCATGTCCGTCGAGGATCTGATGCGCACCAGGGAGACCATCGAGGATCTCATCGCCGAGAAGGAGATGCAGGAACAGAGCGTCACTGTCGAGGCCGCGCCCGCCGAGGGCTGAGCGCCGGCCATTGCGAAAGGCTCGCCTTACCGGCGGGTCTTTTGCTGTATAAAGGGACGCTTCGAGAAGGCTTCTTTTTTCAGACCTGTTTTCACGCTGATGCGTTTTATTTGCGCGCCGCGCGGCGCAGGTCAAATTTTTATCCGATTTCTGCAATTTTTACCATGTCGCCCATTCTTGAAGCATGCTATAATAATATAGTCAGACTGTCGAAAAACCCCCGGAGAGCTCGAGAGGGTCGCAACCCTCTCGAACTTTCAATCGCGCCCAGCGGCGTGTACGGTGGGCACGGGACGATTTTTGCGCCGGAAAATCTCATTTTCCAGAGCAAAAATCGTTTCCTTGCAGTTTTTGCGCCCGGAAATCTCTTAGATTTCAGCAAAAACTGGTGAGGGTGGTAGTGGCGGGGGAGCTTGCTTCCCCGTCCACCAGCTTGTCAAAACCTTTTTTGACAAGCTGGCTATAATAATATAGTATCGTTCGTTTAAGCGCCTGCCCGGCGCGTTTGCCTGAGGAGGAGTATACAAATGCGGATACTGATCATTCGCCACGCGGAGCCGGACTACGAGCACAACACCCTGACCGCGAAGGGCTTTCGGGAGGCGGAAATCCTCTCCGGGCGGCTGGGCGGCCTGCCCATTGCGCGCGTCTATTCCTCGCCCCTGCGCCGAGCCGTATTGACCGCCGAGCCGGCCGCGCGCAGGCTGGGGCGCGAGATCGAGGTTCTCGACTGGCTGCAGGAATTTGGCGGAAAGATCCTGGACGAGGACGGTCGGGAGCGCATTCCCTGGAACCTGCCCCCGCGCCTTTGGGAAAGCCGGGCGCGGCTCTTCGACGCGCATACCTGGCTGCAGGACGAGCTCATGCGCACGGCGGACGTGCCGGAGGCGTTCGCGCGGGTCGAGGCGGGCTTTATGAGCCTGCTGGAAAGCCACGGCTATCATAGGAGCGGCATGGTGTTTACCTGCGAGGAAAACAGGGATGAAACCATCGCGATTTTCTGCCATTTCGGCCTGGGTATGCTGCTGGTTTCGCTGCTGAGCGGCATTTCGCCGGTGCTGCTGTGGCAGAGCATGTTTCTGCCCACCTCGTCGGTCTCCACCTTTGTCACGGAGGAGCGCGTGCGGGGCGAGGTGACGTTCAAGTGCGTGCAGCTGGGCGATACCTCGCACCTGTTCGCCCGGGGAGAGCCGGTTTCGCGTTCCGGACTGTATCGCGAGTTCGCGGACGGCGAGGGCGAGGGGCCGCAGGTCTGAAATGCGCGCCGGAGGGGAGGAGGCACATGCTGAAGGCAATTGTCGTGGATGACGACCGGAACGTGCTCAACGGACTGCAGAAGCTGATCGACTGGGAAGCGCTCGGCTATGCGCTGGTGGGCGTGGCGTCCACCGGCCGCGCGGGCTACGAGCTGGCGGTCAAGCACCGGGTGGATGTGATTATCAGCGACATTGTGATGCCGGAAATGGACGGGATGGAGTTTCTGCGGGCGGTTCGGCAGGCGCTGGGCGACGTGTCCTTTATTTTCCTGTCCGCTTACGAGAGCTTTCCGGCGGCGCAGATCGCCATCGAGCTGCATGTGCAGTCCTACATTCTCAAGCCCATTAACCGGGAAAAGCTGGGCGTGCTGAGCGAGGAGCTGCGAAAGCTGCGCGCCAGCCGGGAACGCTCCGAATACTACGATACCCTGCTCTACGGCCATGCCGACGAGCTGCGCCGGGCGCTCTGCGAAAGCGACAGGGCTTATTTCGAGCGGCTGTTCGCGCGCCTGATGGACGACGCCATGCGCATGAAGGAGGACACAGGGCTCCTGCGCAGAACCTGCATGCACCTGCTCTCCCTGATGAAGGAGGCGTGGGGCGGCGACTTTTCACCGCCCGCGGAGGCCGACATGAGCAGATCCGTCAGCCGTACCGACCTGGTGATTCGCACGGCCAACGCCTGCTTCGACGCGATTGATCGCAGGGATCAGGCGCAGCCGGCCGCGTCTCATCCGCTGATCGTCTGGATTGGCGAGCTGATCAGCCAGGGCCTGAGCGACCCCGATCTGGGCACCGCCGCCATCGCGCGGCAGCTCAACTATTCCTCCTCCTACGTCAGTCGGATGTTTACCCGCTGCACCGGCGTCACGCTGGTGGAATACATCACCCTGCGGCGCATGGAGACTGCGGCCCGGCTGCTGGCCGAAACCAGCATGAGCGTCACCGACATCGCCGTGCGGGTCGGCTTTAGGAACCCCAACTATTTTGCCAAGGTCTTCCGCAAAACCTTCGGCTGTCAGCCGACAGAATACCGCCAGCAGAACGCCGGAAAGGAACGGAAATGAACAGAAATACCAGCCTGGTCGGCCGCATGACCCGGTGCTTCGCGGTGATTGTGATCGTCGTGGTGGCGATACTGGGCGTGCTCAATATGGCCTTTTACAACAGGGGACTCTCCGACTCGCTGATGAATACCTTTGAGGCGGTCGCCCAGAACAACGCCGACGGGATTTCCCTGATGGTCACCCACACGGACATGCTCTGCCGCACGCTGACTGATTCCAGGTTTCAAGACTCCAGCAACGCCTATATCTCTTACCTGCTCACGGACGACGTAAACCTGATCTCCAGCTTCAAGCGGTTTCAGGAGCTGAAGGACATGCTGCTCAAGGACTGCCGGATGGCCATCGGAAGCATTTTTTCCGAGTGGAGTGTGAACCTGTTCCTGACGGAGGAAATGCCGCTGTACGCCGAGAGCTTTATGGCCCGGCTGAGTCTGGAAACCCTGCTCAATACCTATTCGGGGAACGAAAACCTGCAGATTCTCAGAAACTCGCTGGTGCGGGAGGATGACTGGTATCAAAAGGCGCTGGAGGCCGACGGCACGCAGTACTGGTTCGAAAAGGACGGCTTTCTGTGCGCCGCGCGCAGCGTCACCGCGCTGAATCAGGGAAACGCCTACGGCAACATCCGCTATCATCAGATGGGCGTGGTGCTGCTGATCGTCCGCGCCGAGTCCGTCAGTCGCTTTGTCTCCGGCCAGCTCACCGAAAACAGCTGCGCCCGGCTGTGCGGCGCGGACGGCGCTGTGCTCTGGCGCAGTCAGCCGCACATTCCCCCGAACGCGCTGGAAATCACCCGCGAAATCGACGGCGGCCTGAAGCTGAGCATGTATGTGCCCTACAGGGACATTCATCAGATGACGGATCACACGCTGAGTACGCTGTGCCTGTTTCTGCTGCTGTGCGCCGGCGTGGGCGGCCTGCTGGTGCTGATGGTTTCAGGCTGGATTACCCGCCCGGTGCGCCAGCTCTCCGCGTTCATGAAGGAAAAGAAGGGCGAGCTGCTGCCAGAGGAGATGATTCCCCGGCAGAAGGATGAAATCCGCGCGCTGTATGCCAGCTATAACGAGCTGATTCACGCCATTCGCGCGGAGGAGGAAAAGCGCCGCAGGGCGGAAATGGATTCCCTGCAGCTGCAGATCAATCCGCACTTCCTGTACAACACGCTGGATTCGGTATGCTTTCAGGCAATGACCGCCGGGCAGAACGAGATTGCGGACATCCTGTCCACTCTGGCCGGCATCTATCGCTATAACGTGAAGAACTCCGACGGGGAGGTCACGCTGGGCGAAGAACTGGCCATACTGACCCAGTATATGGATATTTACCGCTTCCGAAGCTCAGACGGCATACGCTGCCGGATTGACGTCGAGGAGTCGCTGCGCGAGGCGGTCATCCCCAAGATGATCCTGCAGCCGCTGGTTGAGAACGCCATACTGTACGGCTCGGGCGACTCTTCCGGGGAAATTCGGATCAGCTGCGTGCGGGATGGGGAAAATCTGCGCCTGTGCGTAACGGACGCGGGCACCCAGGCTGATACGGATCGTATCAACGCGTATCTGCAGGGGAAGGACGAGCTGAGCGTCCATTCCACCGGTATCGGCATCCGGAACGTTCACCAGCGGATACGCATGCGCTATGGCGCGCCCTGCGGCCTGACCTATCGCAAAACCGCGCGGGGAAATACCTGCGCCGAGCTGCTGCTGCCCTGGCGTCATCTCTGACCTGTGCAGACCCATACGGGATTTTTCCATGCCGGCGAATTCCATGTGAATACGTCGGCTGTTCTTTTGTCAAATGCGCGCCACAAAGCAGTCAAATATGTTGCCGGAATGGCAAATGTTTTTTCTTGTCATTAATTGCACGCGCTGCTACAATATCCATGAAAGGGAGGATGACCGCATGCACGATCTGATTCGCAATACCCGGCGGCACCGCTCGCTGCTGCTGATGTCGCTTCCGGCAGTGGTTCTGCTGTTTCTGTTTTCCTATATGCCCATGTACGCGCTGACTGTGGCCTTCAAGACCTACAATTACCAGGGAGGCATTTTCGGCAGCCCGTGGTGCGGGCTGAACAACTTCAAGTTCCTGCTCAGTTCGAAGAGCCTGACCTGGCGCCTGCTGAAGAATACGGTGGGCTATTATCTGCTCTTCACCACTCTGGGCACGCTGTTCAACGTCGGCCTGGCGCTGCTGATCAACGAATGCCGGAGCCGGATGATTCCCAAGGTCACTCACACCCTCATGATCATGCCCACCTTCATTTCCTGGATTGCGGTGTCGTTCATCGTCAAGTCCTTCCTGAATGTGAACAACGGCTTTATCAACAACCTGAAGGCGGCACTGGGGCAGCCCACCTTCAACTGGTACATGATGCCCCAGTACTGGCCGACGATCCTGACGGTCGTCACGCTGTGGAAGGGCACAGGCTACGGCTCGATCATCTACCTCTCTGCGCTGGCCGGCATGGATCCAGAGCTGTTCGAGGCAGCCGATTTGGACGGCGCGTCCAGGCGGCAGAAAATCTGGTATATCACCCTGCCCATGCTCAAGAGCCTGATCTCCATCAAGCTGCTGCTCTCGCTGGGCGGCATCATGACCTCCAACACCGGTCTGTTCTTCAAGGTGACCATGAATACGGGCATCCTGTACTCCACAACCCAGACCATTGACGCCTACATACTCAACGCCCTGAGCAGCTCGGGCACCAAGTTCGGCATGACCGCCGCGGCCACACTGTTTCAGTCGGTCATCGGCGCGGCGATGCTGCTGCTGGTGAACGGCGTCGTGCGCAGGATCTCTCCGGAAAACTCGCTGTTCTGAGGAGGCACGCAGATGAAGAAGAAACAATACCTCCTGAAGGCCAGCCTGATTTTCCTGGCGCTGCTGACCTTCATACCGGTCTGGATGGTGATCGTGGCGGCCTTCTCCGACGAAAGCGCCATTGCGCAGCACGGCTTTTCCCTGTGGGCGTCCAAGTGGTCGCTGACCGGCATACGCTACGTCATGACCTTCGGCTGGCAGCTGGCGGACGCGTACAAGGTGACGCTGCTGGTCGCGGTGGCCGGCACGCTGATTACCCTGATGGCCACCAGTCTGTTCGCCTACGCGCTGAGCCGAAACGACTTCAGGCTCAGAAAGGCGCTGACCGTCTACCTGCTGATCACCATGATCTTCAGCGGCGGCCAGCTGGGCTCCTACCTGATCAACAGCAACGTCTTTCACATGCGCAATTCGCTGTGGGTGCTGATTCTGCCCGGCAGCGTGAGCGCCATGAACTGTATCATCATGCGCTCCTTCGTCCAGTCCAACGTGCCGGACGCGCTGCTGGAGGCGGCCAAGATCGACGGAGCCAACGAATACCGCGTGTTCTTCCAGATTGTGCTGCCCCTGATGGCGCCGGTGCTGGGCGCGATCGGCTTCATGACAGCCGTCGGGCACTGGAACCAGTGGCAGACCTCCATGCTGTTCATCACCGACCGAAAGCTGGTGACCCTGCAGCACCTGCTCATGCAGATCGAAAATACGCTGGCCTACCTCTCCGAGGCCGAAAACCTGACCCAGAGCGAGGTGGAGCTGTGGACGACCATGCCCACGGAATCCGGCCGCATGGCGCTGCTCCTGTGTACGCTGGGCCCCGTGCTGGTCATCTATCCCTTCTTCCAGAAGTACTTCGTGAAGGGACTGACGATCGGCGCCGTCAAGTGATGGTTTTGGCGTTTGCCAAGGCACATATATTTTAAGGAGGAAGACCCCATGAAGAAACTCGTTTCTCTGCTCCTGGCGCTGGCTCTGCTGCTGAGCCTGCCCTTCGCCGCATCGGCGGAGAAGGAAATGCCCACTCTTGAGATCCTGTGCTGGGATTCGGCCACGCCGGACGCCGATATGGTCGGCGAGGCGCTCTCCAGGCTGACGGCCGAGAAGATCGGCTGCAAGGTACACCTCAACTTCAGCAATGAAAACTGGCCGATGCTGCTGGCCAGCAACGACCCCATCGACGTGATCTTCGTCTCCAACGGCATCGGCTACCGCGACCTGGCCATGGACGGCGCGTTCCTGGACCTCAAGGACATGCTGCCCACCGTCACCCCCGCCCTGAACGCCACCCTGAGCGAGACGGCGCTGATTGCGGCCAACGTCAACGGCGGCGTCTACTGCGTGCCCTCCTACAAGGACATGTGCTGCCGCTTCGGCCTGTGGATGGAAAAGAAGATGGCCGACGCCCTGAACATCGACACGACTCAGACCTACTCCCTCAAGGACATAGAGCCCTGGCTGGAGTACATCCACAACGATCCCGATCACGTGAACTCCACCCTGATGCTCTTTGGCAGCAACTATAACTTCCCCCGCCTGGGTATGAGCGAGAGCTACTACTACTTCGGCGACATCTCCGGCTATTCCTTCGGCGCGCCCAAGTCCGATACCTCGAAGATCGAGTGCATCTACCTCAGCGACGCCTACGAGGACTACTGCAAGACCATGTACGACTGGTACAAGAAGGGCTACATCCGCGAGGACGTCGCCACCATCGACAACTGGAACGCCTATTATAAAAACGGCTCCGGCGTGGGCTACGGCATCAAGATGGGCCAGTACAACCCCTACGCCGAGCTCTCCAACTCGGCCAGCTATGGCGCCGACGTGGTGTTCATCAACATTGGCGAGAACGTCATGAGCGTCGAGGACATCCTGGGCGCCTGCTGGGCGGTGCCCGCCAAGAGCAAGTATCCCGAGCTGGCGCTCAAGCTCATCGAGCTGCTGGACACCGATACCGACGTGCAGAACACCCTGGCCTTCGGCGTTGAGGGCGTACACTACAACATGGTGGACGGCAAGATTCAGCGCGTCGAGGGCTATGCCGATCACTACAAGACCCAGGATTACAAGGCGGGCGACGTGCGCGTGCGCGGCCTGCTGGTCGGCGAGGCCGAGGACAAGGCGGCTCGCTTCGAGGAGCTGAACAACTCTGCCGTGGTTTCTCCCTTCATAGGCTTCCAGGCCGATCTGTCCTCCATCGTCAACGAGAACGCGGCGGTCTACTCCGTGGTGCAGGAATACGCCAGGCTGCTGGGCAACGGCGCGGCCGACCCCGAGATTTATCTGCCCATGTTCCGCGAGGCGCTGAAGGAAGCCGGCGTGGAGACCATCGCCGAGACCCTGCAGGCGCAGTACGACGCGTTCAATGCGGCCAGGTAATCGCTCCTTGACGAACCGAATGGCGCGTGATACACTGTAATTGATTGTAGAGGAGTCTGTCGTCCGGCGGCAGGCTCCTTCCGTCACAAAGGAGGACAACGTCTATGGATGGAAGAATGCATCAGCGAACCGCGGCCTGGGCCTGCCGGCATGCGCAGGATCCGGTGTGGGAGAAGTACATCGAGCAGGTCAGCGAGGCCGGCACCTACCCGGATGCGTACGTATTTGGCGAGGCCGCGCCCGACAAGACCGGATGGGATCGCTGGTGGCGCGAGCTGACCCTGATCGAGCACGAGGGGCGCGTGACCACCATTCACCGGGTGTACGATACCCTGCGCCTGCGCGAGACCTATCCCCAGGTTGTCCGCATGCTGGTGGATCTGTCCCTGAAGGCCTTCCGGGAGGGCAATGAGGAGCTGGCCGTCAAGGCGGGCGGCGTGCTGACCCACCTGGTAGGCGACACCATCCAGCCCGCGCATACCACAGACAACCGGCTGGTGACCTGGATGTGGCCTCAGGCGAGGTATAACACCCGCTTCATGACCCATCCCTTCATGGAGCTGACGCTGTGCGAAATAGCTCCTGACGTCGCCTATGATCCCGTGACCCTGGGCATGAGCCGGGAGAGCTTCATCTGGCGGCTGTGCGAGCGGCTCGAAAAGGGCAAGATGGATCAGATCGGCGAAATCCCGATTCTGATGAATGCAAACCTCGCCCACGATACGGCCGCGGCCACCGCGTCCGCCGAACGCACCGCGCTGGTCGCGGCGCAGATCGACGCGGACATTTTCCAGACGCTGTCCGTGCTCTCCGGCCGCATTCCGGGCCGGGCGGAGGAGCGCGTGGACATGACGGAGCTGATCTGGACGGACTGCGACGTGGATAACATGTTCAACTATATGCCCATGGTCAACATGATGCCCAGCGCCTCCTTCGAGCACGGTACGCTGCTGGACGTCGGCGAAGGCCCCACGAAGGGCCTCAGCATCCTGCCCATGATGGCGCAGAGCTACATGGAGGTTCGCAAGGCGGATGTAACCTACAGCGTTCAGGATTGCGGCTATGCGTACTTTACCTGCCGCCTGGGCGTGCAGCGGTTTGCGGCGAAGGAGGACGTGCCCTATACCGCCCGCACGAATGAGACCAGCGTGCGCTTTGAAATCCGCCTGGACGGAAAGACCGTCTACACCAGCCCGGCGCTGACCGACCGCGACCCGGCGGTTCCGGTCTGCGTCCCGCTGGAAAACGCGCAGCGCCTGACCGTCTACGTGCGCGATACCCGGGAGCCGAACGCACTGACGCGGTTCGTCTACCCGGTCATCGCGGCGCCGGAGCTGACCGCCGCCTCCAAGACCTGATTTTCTCCTGAGGAAGCCCGCGTGCGATTTCGCGCCGGGCTTCTTTTTGCATTGCGGACTGTGCGCAAAGGGACTTCTCGTGCAGTTTGCGACCTTTTTCCCGGAAGGGCTTGAAAAAGCGCACAATTCTTGCTATGCTATCCTTGGGCGATTCGCAGAAGGGAGGCGCGTGGCTTGTATCGAGTGGTGATCGTGGATGACGAGGGCATGCCGCGGCGGATACTGGCGCGGGAAATCGAAAGCAAGGCGCCGGATTTCGCGCTGGCCGGCGTGTTCAAGACCGGCGATCAGGCATGGGCCTTTCTGGAGAAGGAAGAGGCGGACATACTGATCACGGACATCAAGATGCCCGGCATGTCTGGCCTGGAGCTGGCGCGGCGCGTGGCGGCGCGCTGGCCCGAGACGGTGATCAGCATCATCACCGGGTATTCCGAGTTCGAGTATGCCCGGCAGGCCATCGGGCTGGGGGTCTGCAGCTTTCTGCTCAAGCCCATCAACCTGGCGGAATTCGCGGACGCGCTCTCGCATATGGGCAGGCAGCGTCAGGAGCGCCTGCAGCGGCGCAGCATGCAGTTTTTTGTGCAGCAGGACGCGGTCGACGAGTTTGTGCTCGACCTGCAGGAGGGCTCGCTTTCCCCTGCGGAGCGCAGCAGGCGGTTTCGAGCCTGCGCCTTTCCCTTTTCCGAGGCGGAATGCGGCGCCGAGCTGGCGACGGTTCGCCTGGAGGCGGGCAGCCGGGAGCCGTCCGACGCGGAGAAGGCCTGCAGGGCGCTCAAAAACGTGCTGCGGATGAACTTTCCGGACTGCTTTTTTACCGACGTGCAATGCGAAAAAGGGAAGACGGCGTTTCTCGCGCTGTACGACGCCGGCAGTCCCTGGCAGGCGGAAAAGGGCGCGCAGGCGATCCTGAACAGCCTGGGACGGCGGGCGATCCTGCGCAGCGAATGGCGGGTGCGCGGGCTGGAGGCGCTGGGACGCCGTCTGGCCTCGCCCGCACAGCGCGCGCAGGCGCAGGGCGAGAGCGACCGGAATCGAATGATCGAGAAGGCGCTCAAGTACATCGACGAGCACTACGCCCAGGACATCACCCGCTTCGACGTGGCGAATCACCTGTACCTGAACCCCGGCTACTTCGGCCGCCTGTTCAAGCAGATGACGGGCGAGACCTTTGGAGATTACCTGGTGAAGCTGAGGATGCAGAAGGCGATCGAGCTGCTGTTTTCCTCGCGCTCGGTCGCGCAGATCAGCGAGATGGTGGGCTATGCCAACCCCAGCTCCTTTACCCGGGTCTTCCGGCTGTACACCTCCTATACCCCGACGGAATACCGGCGGCTCGTGCTGCGGAGGGAGGATGAATAGCCGGCGAAGCGCGCCGCCCCGGACGGTGGTTCATCGTTTTCTGCGGATGACGCTGATTTTTGTGCCCGTCGTGCTGTGCATCACGCTGACCGTGTTTCTGTACGCGAAGCGCACCATCGAGGCGGAGTTTACCAGCATCAACCTGAGCAATACCCGCGCCGCCGCGGAGGAGCTGAAGCGGATGACCCGAAAAATGCGCTTCATCACCGCCTCGCTGCTGCTCGACGAGAACGCACGCTCCTTCTTTACCGGCTCGAACGTCTTCGAGGGCACGGAGAAGGCGCTCAACGGACAGATCAAGGCCTACCTGAACACCTATGACGGCGTGGAGAGCATCTTCCTGTACGCGCCCCTGAGCGGGCGGGTGCTCAGCGGCCTGGCCAGCCATGAAAAGCTCTCCGCCCTGTCCGACCGCGGCTGGGCGGACTTTGTCGCGGACGCGGGCGGCATGCTGCTGCAGCCCCGGGAGTCGCCAGACGGCTATCCCTATGTGCTCACCGTCATGCGCCGGCTGAACGAGTACGGCTATGACGGCGTGGCGGTGGTGAACATCGGCCTCAACGAACTCGGCGCGATGCTGGGCGTGCAGGAGGACGACGCGCATGTCTTTTATGTCCTCGACGGAGACGGGCGCGCGCTGTACCGCAGGAATAAGCAGGCGCTGCTGGAGGACGCTTCGCAGTTCGAGGATCTGCGCCATTTCGAGCCGGGCCGCGCGCAGAAGACGCTGCTCGACCGCGAGCAGGGCCGCGCCTTTGTGTGGAGCCAGGCCTGTGAGCCGAGCACCGGCTGGTACCTGGTGTGCAAGACCTACATGGCCGAGTACACCGAGCGGGTCGGCATGCTGCAGGGTCTGATCTTCTCCGGCATGATGATTCTGCTGGGCCTGTTTCTGTGCGTGGCGGCTTACCTGACCGTGAGCGCGCTGCGGCCGCTGAGGCACCTGGAGCGCGTGCTCGATCAGGGCGAGGCGAACGTATCGGAGGGCCGGCAGGATGAGTACACCCTGTACCTGACCCGGCGGATTATGGCGCAGATACAGAGCAACGCCCACTTCCGCGAGCTGCTGACCGAGCAGCTGAGCCTGCTGGAAAGGACGCAGCTGCGGTCGCTGAGGTCGCAGATCAATCCGCATTTCCTGTTCAATACGCTCAACGCCATCAGCATGCAGGTTTCCTGCGGCGAGAGCGGAAAGGGAAAGGCGGTCGCCATGATCGGCTGGCTGTCGGAGCTGCTGCGCTATTCCCTGGCCCGGACGGACGCCGTGCCGCTCTCCATGGAAATTCAGCAGACGCGGAATTACATCAACCTGCTGCTGACGCGCTACGATCAGGAGTTTACGGTGGAGATGCGCGTCGAGCCGGGACTGGACGAGTGCCAGGTTCCCAGGCTGTTTTTGCAGCCGCTGATCGAAAACGCGGTGTTTCACGGCGTCGCGCCCCTGCAGGACAGGCAGGGGAAAATCCGCATCGAGATCGAGCGGCAGGAGCAGGCGCTGGTCGTGCGCGTGATGGATAACGGAATGGGCATGCCGCCTGAAACGCTGGAATCGCTGCGTAAGCAGCTGGCGCATGTGCCCCAGGAAACGCCCGACAAGCACATCGGCCTGCTGAACGTGGCCATCCGGCTGCATCTGATGTACCCGGCCGCGCCCCCTGTTCAGGTGGAAAGCGAGCCGGACAGGCAAACCTGCTTCACGCTGTATATTCCGCTCAGGTAAGGCGGCAGGCTGAGCCTGGTCGGCAGGCAGGCTGAGCCTGGTCGGCAGTGCCGACTGCCACTGGCTGCCGCCGGATAGAACACGAAATCAGCCGCCATAAATTGAAGCGGCTGATTTCTTCGGTTTTCCGGGTCGGCAGTGCCGACACCCACTTGCTGCCGCCGGTTCTATCGACGACTATCGGCCGCCATAGATTGAAGCGGCCAAGGTCTGCGGTTTTCCGGGACTTCCCGGAAAACTCGTGTCGGCTTTGCCGACTTGGGCTGGCTGGGGGAGGCTCCGGCAGGCTGAGCCTGGTCGGCAGTGCCGACTGCCACCTGCTGCCGCCGGATAGAACACGAAATCAGCCGCCATAAATTGAAGCGGCTGATTTCTTCGGCTTTCTGGAGTTTTCCGGAAAACTCCTGTCGGCGCTGCCGACTCGGGCAGTACAGAGGTACAGCGCGGGCGCAGGGATTTTTGCGTCGGAAAAATCCGTTTCCCGGAGCAAGAACAGTGCGGATGGCAGTGGAGGGAGCTGCGTTTTACTTTGCCGGGGAGCGGTCAGCGGGAAGCCCGCCGGAGCGCGTCGGCCGACCGGAAGCGCGCGCAGCCCGGGCAGGCCGCCACGCCGCCCTCGCCAGTTTCGCGCAGGGAGGCGGGCATGGCGTCGCCGACGGCCTTCATCGCGTCGATCACCTGGTCGGCGGGAATCAGGCTGCGCATGCCGGAAAGCGCCATTTCGGCCGCGGACAGCGCGTTCATTACGCCGCTGACGTTCCGGTAGACGCAGGGAATTTCGACCAGGCCGCCCACCGGGTCGCATACCAGCCCCATGCTGTTCATCAGCGCAAAGCAGCACGCGTCGGCGCTCTGCTCGTTCGTGCCGCCCAGAAGGTACACGACCGCCGCGCCCGCCATCGCCGCCGCCGAGCCGCACTCCGCCTGACAGCCGCCCTGCGCGCCCGCGATGCTGGCACGCTCCGCGATCACCTGGCCGATCGCCGCCGCCAGATACATGGCGCGCACCAGGCTGTCGTCCGAAAGACGATGCGCCTCCTGCACGGTCAAAAGCGCCGCGGGCAGTATGCCGCAGGAGCCGGCGGTCGGCGCGGCGACGATCTTGCCCATGCAGGCGTTGCTCTCCGCAATGGCCAGCGCCCGCGCGCACGCCCGTCCGGCCAGAGCGCCCAGCGCGCTGCGGCTGCCCTCGGCCTGGCGAAGCAGCTTCGGCGCCTGCCCGCCGGTCATGCCGGACATCGAGCGCAGGCCTTCGTCCATGCCGTGCGCGACCGATTCGCGCATGACCTGAAGGTAGAGCGCCATGCGCGCGTCGAGCGCCTCTTCGGTCACGCCGTCCTGCCGCGCCTGTTCGCGCCTCGCCCAGGTCGCCAGGCTCTCGTTTCCCGCCTCGCGGATCATCTGTTCAATCGAAATCTCGCTCATGTGCGTTCCCTCCGCTCAGCCGATTTTTTCAAGCAGCGTGGCGCGGGTCAGCCCCTCCACGCCTTCCAGACGCCCAAGCAGCGCCCGGCCGGGCAGCACGTCCATCTCAATGGCCATCATGGCCTCGCCGCCCTGAGAGCGTCTGGAGACGCGCATCGTCGCGATGTTGATGCCGTCCTGCGCCAGCATGCCGCTCACCGTGGCGATCATGCCGGGCACGTCGCGGTGCCGGACGATCAGCGTGGGCTGGCTGCCTGTGAAGCACAGCTCCATGCCGTCGATCGAGCGCACCTCGATGCTGCCCCCGCCGATCGACGCGGCAATCACCTCGATCTTCGCGCCGCAGACGCCCTTCGCGCGGATGCGCACCGTGTTGGGATGCGCGCTGCGTAAGTCCACTTCTTCAAACCGAATGTCCAGACCCGCCTGCTTCGCCAGCGAAAGACTGTCCCGCAGGCGCAGATCGTCGGTCGCCATGTCCATCAGGCCGCCTACGATTGCCCGGTCGGTGCCGTGGCCGCGCCAGGTCTTTGCGAACGACCCGTGAAAACCCACCTCGGCCGACAGCACCGGCTCGCCCAGCAGGTGAAGCGCGATTCGTCCGATGCGCGCAGCGCCTGCCGTGTGCGAGCTGGACGGCCCGATCATCACCGGCCCCAGGATGTTAAACAGCTGCATTTCCTGCTCCAACGCTCGATTCCTCCCCGCAGATTCACTCTGCACATAATGTATCACATTTGCACACCGGTGTCAATCTTGCGAAAGGTGAATTAACCGGACGGTTAGAATGTTTTGCGCGCCGCGGTTTACCGGGGAGGGCGGCCTGAACGGCCGCGCCTCCCCGGACCCCACCCACGGCTCCAAAGGAGCCGCAGGGAAGCGATTCCCTGAAGGGAATCGCATTGTCCGGGCG